>NZ_JBFRFF010000006.1:0-245226 GCF_052114685.1 Rhizobium sp. 2YAF20
GGCGACGGCGCTGACGGCAACCTCGGGCACGCCGGAATATGCCATCGATGGCTCGGCGCTCGGCGCCATGCAGGCCGACCGCATCAAGATCGTCGTCACCGAGAAGGGTGCCGGCGTCAACATGGCCGGCGACATGGCCGCCAATGCCGGCGAACTGTCACTGTCGGCCGACGGCAAGATCTCGATCGGCAATGTTTCGGGAAGCCAAGGCGTCAGCATCAGCTCGAAGTCGAAGGTGACGGCGGCAAAAGTGACGGCGCACCAGAAGGTGACGGTCCAGGCCGATCAGGGTATCACGCTGCAATCGGTCGCGGCCGATGACGATATTGTGCTGTCGAGCGGCAGCGGACTTCTGAGCGTTGTGGCCGATGTCAACAGCGCCACCAATGTGCAGATGAGTTCTGCTGCCGGTATTGCCGCCGGCAGCGTGACGGCCGGCAGTGGTGCGGCAACGCTTTCTGCGACCTCCGGGGATATAGCAATTGCCGGTGCTGCCAATAGCAACGGTGCGCTGACGATCACCGCGGCATCCGGCGCGATCTCGGCCGCGTCGCTTTTGAGCTACAACAATATCGGTCTCACTGCTGGCCTAGATATCGCCGCTTCCGGCAATGTGTTCGCTGAAGGCAATCTGACGGCCACCGGCCGCTCGATCTCGACCGGAATGGTCGTCTCCGGTCTCGATATTGCCGCCACTCAGGCGGCTCCGAACGGCAACGTCGTGCTCGGCGCGCTCGGCGATCTCAGCCTAACGGCCACCAACGGCAACATTGCAACGGGCATCCTACTCTCAGCCGGGCTCCTCAATGCGGCTGCGACCGGCAATATGGCGGCCGGGACCATTCAGTCGAACCGCGACCTGACGGTGAATGCAACTTCGCTGACAGCTAGCAACATCACTTCGTATGGGGCGCTCACCGTCAATGCCGCTACGGACGTCAGCGGACAGATCCTTGCCTAACAAGGTTATCGCATTACCGGAGGTGGAGGGGTGCTTCCAGAGGAATATATAGCTGGTGCTGGACCTGGGACTACAGGTAGCTCATTTGTTTGATATCACAGCACAAGCGGCTGATGGAAGTGTCGTGCGGATCCAAACGGTCACCACATTGGCCGACGGAACAACACTGACGCCGTCCGAAGCAGCAGCGGCGGCTCGGATACAGGCAGCGTCACAAAGCGGTGATCGCTTAATTCTGGTACCTAAAGGCACCTCATTGGATTCAATCTCGCAAATTATTGCAAAAGGCACTCAGGCGATGAAGCGCATTTTTTTCTATGCAACCGGCAGGGATATTTTTTCTGTAACGCGCCTAGTAGAGGAGAAGATGTCGCTTAAGTATATTCTTGCGAACCACGATCTATACGTGCCACCCGGCGATGATGCTCCGGTGTACTATAGCGCGAGTTCAATAAGCGGCCTTGGAAAGGCATCGCGACCTGCGTCTGCCACATGCGAGAGATACGTTGTTGCGGAGAAAAATGTCTCGATAAATATGATAACTGAGAAGGTGAAAGGGATAGATAAGGCTTATTTTTCTATTTCGAACTGCGCGGATTGCATCGAATTTAACGCTGGGGGTATGTGGGAAGATAAAGTTTTACTTAATGGTCTCATTCAAACATGGTCCGATAGCAAACTGGCACAGCGGCTAATGCGTCAATTTCAATCAGCATTCAAGAAAAATAACTTTGAAAGAATCGCCTACTTTTGGGTCGGGCCTGAAGCATACGAACTTCTGCGACAGGGTGGACGTTTAACAAGAGGGACGGATGCGGCTTCTTCATTTGATCTACAACTTCCGGCGTGATCTCGTTGTTCATAGCAATTATGACTCGAAAATATAGTGAGCCCTCTCTTTTAGGAGGTCGTTCACAACGGGCAATATAAAAGCGGGCAAGTCGATGCTTGAGCCTGATCGGACAATAGAGAGAAACGATGAACGACGATTTGAAACACGCACACGATCGACGCCAGTATCAGTTGATGATCGAGCAGCTAAGTCTATTTAACGAGGAGAGATTGAGCCTTGGTCTCCTATTGTCTCGCTTGAAGGGACTTGCATCGACACTTGAGTTGGCGTCCCCTTCTTGGAAGGATGAATTCACTAATCAGTGGGGCACTTTAGAGATAGTCTACGCTATGGCCTTGAATCGTGCAGAAAGTGCAGGTGATAGCCATAGCGAAACTATTCTCAGCAAGAAGGAACATTCGCTTGTTTTGACATCGATCAAAAACCTTCAGCGACTTATTCGTAAGCGGATATGCCATCCCACGTAGCATCGAGACGGGAAATCGCTCATTTTCAGCATGAATCATGCTGGGAAACCTATGAGCGAAGATATGAATCAGGGTCGCACGTTCGAAATTCTGACGGCGGATCCGGTGCGAACGCGGCGAAAGCCGAAGTTGTGGTCAGACGAAGCGAAGGCTCTGATCCTGGAGCAAGCGCTTGCCCCCGGCGCGAATGTCTCTGCAGTGGCGCGTGCCCATGGAATGGATCCGTCGCAGCTCTTTGGATGGCGGCGAATAGCCCTCGCAACTGGTACGGTTCAGCGCCTGAAGGCAGCCGGAAACGATGAAGCTTTTACCCGTTTCGAGGCCGTGCGGACGGACACCGTCGAGATAAAGGTGGGCGACACGACACTTCGCGTCAGCGCCTCGATCGATCCGGCGCTGCTGAGCGGCATTGTCAGAGCGGTACGGCAGGCATGATCGCTTCGGGTGTCGTGGTCTACGTGTCATGTCAACCGGTCGACTTCCGCAAGGGCGCTGCGTCGTTGATGGCCTTGGTGCGGGATGGCGGTCTTGACCCCTTCAGTGGCGCGCTTTTTATCTTCCGATCGAAGCGAGCAGACCGGATCCGCATTGTTTGGTGGGATGGTACAGGTGTCTGCCTTTACGCAAAAATTCTTGAGGAAAATGGTTTTTACTGGCCAGCGAAATCAGCCACGCGCATCCGCCTCGACCATGCGCAGTTGATGGCACTTCTGGCTGGTATGGACTGGAAAAGGATCAGGCCTGCCCAAGTGCGCAGACCGCTTTCGACAGGCTGAACAGGCCTGCGGCAAGATGAATCATGTCGCTGTAAGTGTTGGGAAATCGGTCGATTTTATGCTTTACTGGCATCATGATTTTACCCGGTCCCGACCTTCCTGACGACGTCGAAGCGCTGAAAGCGATGATCATCGCGATGAGCGCAGAGAAGGCTGCGACTGAGGCCGAAATCGCCCGAATGAAGGCTGTCCAACAGAAAGCCGACGAGCGGATCACCACTTTGACGGCGATCTTGAAGGTTTTGCAGCGTGCCCAAAATGGTACGCGCTCCGAGCGTCTGCGGCTGGCGATCAATGACGACCAGATAGACTTCGCTTTCGAGGAGATCGAGGCTGGCCTTGCCGCGATTGATCGTGAACTCGGCCAGGTCGGCAAAGAACGGCCAAAGAGGGAAGCGCGGCCTCGCAAAGGTTTTGCTGCCCATCTGGAGCGCATCGAGGAAGTCATCGAGCCGGACATCCCCGACGAATGCCAGGGCTTGGAGAAAGTTCTGATCGGCGAAGATCGATCCGAGCGGCTCGATGTCATACCGCCAAAGTTCAGGGTCATCGTCACACGCCGCCCGAAATACGCATTCCGGGAGCGTGACGGTGTGCTGCAGGCTTTGGCACCAGCGCATATCATCGAAGGCGGCCTGCCGAGCGAACGGTTGTTGGCCTATATCGCGGTCTCGAAATACGCCGATGGTCTTCCGCTTTACCGCCAAGAGGCGATCTATCTGCGCGACAGCGTGGTTCTCAGCCGCTCTTTGATGGCCCAATGGATGGGGCATCTGGGCTTCGAGTTGCGGATCCTGGCGGATTACATCCTGGAGCGCATCAAAGCCAGTGAGAGCGTATTCACGGACGAGACGACGTTGCCGACATTGGTTCCCGGCTCTGGTAGAACGATGAAGGCGTGGCTGTGGGCATATGCCTGCGACGACCGACCGTTTGGCGGGTCCGGTCCGCCGATGGTTGCCTATCGCTTCGAAGACAGCAGAGGTGGCAAGTGTGTCGCGCGTCATCTCGTCGGGTTCAGTGGCATCCTGCAAGTGGACGGTTACTCGGCCTATACCAGCATGATCAAAGAGCGCGCCAAGTCCGGCAGCAATGAAACGATCAAGTTGGCCGGATGTTGGGCGCATCTACGTCGTAAGTTTTACGAGCTGCACCTCGGCGGGTGTATAGGACCGAATCTGGAATGGTTCACGCGTCCCCAGGGAATTGAGAATGATCGATCTAACGGATATTTTTCGGGACGCGCTTAAGTCACGGGACAAGTGGACGTCCACCCGAACGGGAGAGCTGCTGGAGGCCTTGAGGCGTGCGCTGCCAGGAAGCTCGATAGATTGGGAACCGCCGAATGAGAACTGGGGAGCGGTTTTACTTGACAACGAGGTTCCCGCGCACGTGTGCGCGCTCGCTCCAATTGCCTTTGTAAAATATGCGTTGTCAACTAAATTGTCGAGTATTTTAGATAGTTTTAAAGTATACACAATTTTCTATCAAAAAATGGGAGATACATCTTATAGGATTGATAAGAGTATACTAAAGCAACTGGTGAATAGGGATTTGTCTCTGTTTGACTACGACAATATTTCATTGAACGAAATATGGTTTGCGACGGTTACCTGAAATTTACAATGAATTAAGTCCGACTAGGCGCCGGCATTGCGGTCCCCGTCGTCAGTCAACCGCCAAGCGGGACGATCGTGTTCAAACGCTGGCGACGATCACGCCCGGCAACTGGACCCTGGCGACCCAGCAGAAGGATCTCTCGGGCCGATGCCTCCAAGGCCACCAACGCGGTCGATCTGTTCGATATCGACAAGCTGAAGGCCGCTCAGCCGAGTGCCGCCGCATTGTCCGTACTTCGCAGCATCGGTGTCGGGGAGCTCTCATGAAAGCTTGGTTTTGACAAAGGCTCTCCGGAAAAGGTCGCCTTGCACGTCGCTGTCGAAGCGATCGTCGCACGGTAACATCGGCTCCGGCGCGACCGAGGCTCTAGCTGCTCGCGCCACCAGTGAGGTGTCCGCCGGAGTGCGACACAATCTACTAGGTTGTAGACTCATAAACACGGAGCCACAGCCGCATTGAGGCGGATTACCGGCCGTCGCTTGATTGGATCAATAGAACCCGATCGACGAGTGCCTTAGTCCACGATCAGGATTGGATGTGCCGGAGGCGAGAGGACGCGTCGATAATGCGTCTGCTGCAGAGCGAGGAGGACTTGAAATAGGCTGAAGGTCACGCTGCGAGGCCCGTGTTTAAAGTGGGGCGAGGCTCGCTCGAGGTTGAGGTTGGCACCTTAAACCGGGATCCGATCGAAGGGTTGATCGCCTTTGTTCGCTTGTGATTTACCAGGCGCCGAAGCGCCTGGATCTTTTGGTTTTTGGAACTCTAAACAGGATTGGCCAGTTCTTGCATCCATTTCGGCCCGGAACCAGCTGTTTCTTGCCACGTCGGCTAACTATTGGATCGGATTTTCACCTGTATTGCTCTGATGGGAATCCAGGCGCCGAGCGCCTGGAAGTCTCAGTTTCCCGCCTCTGGGAAGGGTTTTAGTTGGAAGAGTCCAACCAATCGGCTCCCGTATGGTGTTTCAGTGGACGTGACAGACAAACCAAGTAAGGCCAGAACTGATCTTCAACAGAATGTTACTCCACGGGTAGCTCACTTTTGGCAGGTCCCGTTTCGATCCTAAACTGATGGCCCCTGCGTTGTGGTGCCATCAGTTTTGTAAGGTCTGTCTTACGCCGGTTAATCGTGACTCTTCAGAGCGAGGTTTCGTGACTCCGACTACTGGAGTTCGTGCTATTTCAGTTGAGCCTATCCAACAAGGAGTACGATGAGTATTCAGGAGCACCCACTAGTACTTCCGCAAGTGTCGCATTTTTCGCAGGTGCCGTTGCGGACCATGGTGAAGTTCTGGCACTCGGAGCACATGTTGCCGGTGTAGCCTTGCATGATCGAGCGGGCGCGGCGTTCGGATTCCAGTTTCTTGGCGTCCGTCTTGGCAGAGGCGGCCTCTGCTGCGGCCTTGTCGGTGAACAGGGCGTTGGCCCGTTCCTCGACGGCGATTTCCTCGATCACCTCTTCCACGAGCTCCTTGGCGCGCTCCTCGTATTCTCGCTTGAAGGAGAGGACTTCCGAGGTGGAGACGACTGTGCTTGGCTCCAGCTTGCGTGCGGCACTGCCCGCAAAGGAGGTGATCACAGCGCCGCCCGAGGCTTTCGCAGGGGCAGCCGTTGCCGCCCCCTTCAGTTCTCCTGCCGGACGCTCGCCGCCCGAGACCAAGGTCGGCTTGTAGCCACGGGTCAGGCCCTTGGAGACGATGTCGGCCTTGCCTTCCGAAACGCCGCGGCCAAGCAACGTGTTGTTGAAGTCCGACGTGTCCACATGGGCAAGGTCGTGACGGCCGAGATAGGAGATCGCAAGCTCGCGGAACACGTAGTCGAGGATCGACGTCGCATTCTTGATCGCGTCATTGCCCTGGACCATGCCGGCCGGCTCGAACTTGGTGAAGGTGAAGGCGTCGACATATTCCTCGAGCGGCACGCCATATTGCAGGCCGAGCGACACCGAGATGGCGAAGTTGTTGATGAGGGCACGCAGCGCCGAGCCTTCCTTGTTCATGTCGAGGAAGATTTCGCCGAGGCGCCCGTCGTCATATTCGCCGGTGCGCAGGAACAGCGTGTGACCGCCGATCTTGGCTTTCTGAGTGTAACCCTTGCGTCGTGTCGGCAGCTTTTCCTGCTCGCGGCTGACCCGTTCGATAACGCGCTCGATGATCTTCTCGGTAATGGTGACGGTCTGTGCCGCCATCGGAGCCTGCAGCAGTTCTTCTAGTGCATCCTCGTCGCCGTCGTCCTCGATCAGCGAGGAGTTCAGCGGCTGGGAAAGCTTGGAGCCGTCGCGATAGAGTGCGTTGGCCTTCAGGCCGAGCTTCCAGGAAAGCAGATAGGCGTTCTTGCAATCCTCTACGGTCGCTTCGTTCTGCATGTTGATGGTCTTCGAGATCGCACCCGAGATGAAGGGCTGCGCTGCGGCCATCATGCGGATGTGACTCTCGACCGAGAGATAGCGCCTGCCGATCTTGCCACAGGCATTGGCACAATCGAAGACCGCCAGGTGCTCGTCCTTCAGGAACGGCGCACCTTCCAGCGTCATCGCACCGCAAACGTGGATGTTGGCAGCCTCGATATCCTTCTTGGAGAAGCCGAGATGGTCGAGCAGGTTGAAGCTCATGTCGCCGAGCTGTTCGTCGGAGACCTTCAGCACGGTCTTCATGAAGTCGGTGCCGAGTGTCCACTGGTTGAAGACGAACTTGATGTCGAAGGCCTGCTTCAGGGCGCCGTTCAGCGCCTCGATCTTTTCGTCGGTGAAGCCCTTGGAGCGAAGCGAGCCGGGGTTGACAGCCGGCGCCTGGTTCAGGTTGCCATGGCCGACGGCATAGGCTTCCATTTCGGCGATCTGGCTCTCGGAATAGCCGAGCGTGCGCAACGCTTCCGGAACGGCGCGGTTGATGATCTTGAAGTAGCCGCCGCCGGCGAGCTTCTTGAATTTCACCAGCGCAAAGTCAGGCTCGATGCCGGTCGTGTCGCAATCCATGACGAGGCCGATCGTGCCGGTCGGCGCAATCACGGTTGCCTGGGCATTGCGGTAGCCGTGCTTTTCGCCGAGTTCAATTGCCTTGTCCCAGGCGCTCTTGGCATGGGCAACGAGATCCTGATCCGGGTTCTCGGAGTGGATGAGCGCGACCGGGTTGATCGACAGGCCTTCATAGCCCGAGGTCTCGCCATAGGCGGCGCGACGATGATTGCGCATGACGCGCAGCATGTTGTCGCGGTTCGGCGCGAAGTTCTTAAAGGGGCCGAGCTCAGAGGCCATTTCGGCTGATGTCGCATACGCGACGCCGGTCATGATCGCGGTCAGCGATCCTGCAATGGCGCGGGCTTCGTCGCTATCATAAGGGATGCCCGTCGACATAAGCAGGCCGCCAATATTGGCATAGCCGAGGCCGAGGGTGCGGTATTCATAGGAGCGCTCGGCGATCTGGCGCGAGGGAAACTGCGCCATCATGACCGACACTTCGAGAACGACGGTCCAGAGCCGGACGGCATGTTCGTAGTCGCCGATATTGATGCGCTTGGTGGCCGCGTCCTTGAACTGCAGAAGGTTGAGCGAGGCAAGGTTGCAGGCCGTGTCGTCGAGGAACATGTATTCCGAGCACGGGTTTGACGCACGGATCGGACCTTCGGCCGGGCTGGTGTGCCAGTCGTTCATCGTCGTGTTGAAGTGCAGGCCCGGATCGGCCGATGCCCATGCGGCGTAGGAAATCTGCTCCCACAGGTCGCGGGCCTTCAGCGTCCGCATGACGCGTCCGTCCTTGCGGGCGGTCAGGTTCCAGTCGGCATCGTTTTCGACAGCGCGCAGGAAGTCGTCCTTGATCGAGACCGAGTTGTTCGAGTTCTGGCCGGAAACCGTCAGATAGGCTTCCGAATCCCAGTCCGTGTCATAGGTCTTGAATTTCAGATCCGTGTAGCCCTGGCGGGCGAACTGGATGACGCGCTGGACGTAATTTTCCGGTACCTGATCCTTCTTGGCGGCGCGGATATCGCGCTTCAGGGCAGGGTTCTTGTTCGGGTCATAGCAATCTTCTCCGGTGCCGGCGCCGCCTTCGCAATTGATGCAGGCCTTCATAATCGCCTTGAGGTGGCGAGCGACGACCTTCGAACCGGTGACGAGGGCGGCAACCTTCTGCTCTTCCTTGACCTTCCAGTTGATGTAGTCCTCGATATCCGGGTGATCGATGTCGACAACGACCATCTTGGCGGCGCGACGCGTCGTGCCGCCCGACTTGATGGCGCCGGCAGCGCGGTCGCCGATCTTCAGGAAGCTCATGAGGCCGGAGGAGCGGCCGCCGCCCGAAAGCTTTTCGCCTTCGCCGCGCAGATAGGAGAAGTTCGAGCCGGTGCCGGAGCCGTATTTGAACAGGCGCGCTTCGCGAACCCACAGGTCCATGATGCCGCCTTCGTTGACGAGATCGTCCTCGACCGACTGGATGAAGCAGGCATGCGGCTGCGGATGCTCGTAGGCAGATTTCGACTTGGTGAGCTTGCCGGTGAATGGATCGACGTAATAGTGGCCCTGGCCGGGACCGTCGATGCCATAGGCCCAATGCATGCCGGTGTTGAACCATTGCGGGCTGTTCGGCGCGACGCGCTGGGTGGCGAGCATGTAGGCAAGCTCGTCGCGGAAGGTGAGGGCGTCTTCTTCAGACGTGAAATAGCCGCCCTTCCAGCCCCAATAGGTCCAGGTGCCGGCGAGGCGGTCAAAGACCTGGCGTGCGTCGATCTCCGAGCCGCTCTGCTCTTCCTTGGAGAGGCCCTTGAGTGCAGCATCGTCGGGAACGGAGCGCCAGAGGAAGGACGGAACGTCGTTCTCTTCAACGCGCTTCAACTTGGTCGGAACGCCTGCCTTGCGGAAATATTTTTGCGCCAGAATGTCGGCTGCAACCTGCGAAAACTGCGCCGGAACATCGATGTTCTCAAGCCGGAAGACCACCGAACCATCCGGGTTCTTGATCTCGCTGGTCGCCTTGCGGAATTCGATTTCCGCATAGGGCGACTGGCCGGCCTTCGTAAAGCGACGTTCGATGCGCATGTCCGTAACCTTTATAGTTGTTGCGTCTCGTCCCGTGACCAAGGCGCAAAGTTCCTCGTCCGGCTTCGCGTGCTTGATCGCGCAGCCAGTGTTCGTCCGCTTCGTGACAGGAGAGTCATCCGGAGATGTTTATCCTGTATCTTGTGGTGATGATGGCTGCAAACACTAAATATAGTATTAACAGCTTGTTTACGCCAGTCCCATCTCTCGTTTTCGGAAGCTTTTTGAAGTCGCAGGAATCCTCCCAAGGTGAATGCCCCTCATGGGCAATTCCCCTGCGATTCCAACTCCGATTTCAGGAAGAACCGGCCTCGTAGTCATGTCCGGTTCAGCGCCGCCCCAACGTTGGTCTATTAACTTTGAAACACCCGATTCCGTCAAGGGCTGGTTTTAAAGACTTCAGTAACCACAATATCTTGTGGGTGATCTGTGGAAACTGGGGGAAACCCAGAAAACGCCGAGGAGTCAAATGCTTGGCGGGAAATATTAGAGCATGACCTCCCCAACCGGAGGCATTTCGCCTGCGGGTCACGCAAAAAAGTGACAAGATTGTGACTGTTGCTGAAATGTCACCAAGCCGCCGTCACAAGCTGGCGAAAGCGCCCGTGATTCGCGCTGGAGACGCTGCCGGACAAGGGGTCACGGCGTTCAGGAAATGGCAGCCATAGTTATCCGAGCCGCCCGTGGGCTGGGAAAGGCCGGATGGTAGCGTCTCGCCCATGCGCTTGATTCGTGCAACTCAGGCGACCGTCTGGACACCGGCATCTCAACTTGTCACGGCGTGGCAGTGGGTGTTGATCGTGCAAAGGTCGAAAACGCGATCGGGGCGCAACCTGCGCCTCGATCGTCAATACGAACCTTCAGAAGTTCAGCCGGCATGGCCCTTGGCAATCGGCTCCTGATAGGTGAAGCCCATGTCCCAGGGGAAATAGATCCAGGTGTCCTGGCTAACCTCGGTCACGAAGGTGTCGATGACCGGGACGCCCTTCGGCTTGGCGTAGACGCAGGCAAAATGCGCCTTCGGCAACATGGCGCGCACTTCGGCGGCCGTCTTGCCGGTATCCGTCAGGTCGTCGAGCACGAGAATGCCCTGGCCTCCGTCGGTGCAGAGCTCCGGTGTTATCCCCTTCAATAGGTTCATTTCGCCCTGGTTGACGTAGTCGTGGTATGACGCAATGCACACCGTCTCGATCAGCCGGATATTGAGTTCCCGCGAGATGATCGCGGCCGGCACCAGTCCGCCGCGGGTGATGCAGACGATTGCCCGGAAGTCCTGCTTGAGGCCTGCGAGGCGCCAAGCAAGCGCGCGCGCATCACGGTGAAACTGATCCCAGGATACGGGGAAGGCTTTATCGGGGAGGGACATGGTGTTTAGGCTCCGGTAGGCGCGGGATGACGACACACCGGCATGCCGGCGACCCTGACGAGACCCGCATTACCAGCGGACCACGGTCCAAACCTCTAAACGCAGTTCACGCAGCTTGAGACAGCGCGTGAGCTTGCCCGGCGGGACGTCTGTCATTGGTCGCTGCTATTAGCTGGATTTGCCCCAAAAAGGCAAGAGCTGCGCAGCCGAGCCTCCAGTCAGCACCAGAGCAGTGTCAGCGCGAAAGCAGCGTCAGCGCCGTCATCGAGCGCAGCAGCGTCTTGGTCGTTCCGCCGAAAATCATCTGCCAAAGCCTGGAATGCGTATACGCGCCCATGACAAGCAGATCGATGCTGCTGTCGGAAAGGCGGTTTTCGATGACATGCGATGGCGACTTGTCCGCACTCTCTGCCGTCGCAAGCGTGACATTGACGTCGTGGCGTGCAAGCGTCGCTGCGATTTCCGTCCCTGTCGTCTGCGGCGATTGCCAGGTACTTTCGACGGGATCGACCGAGAAGATTTCGACCGCGTCGGCAGCCCTCAGAAAGGGCATTGAATCGAATGTCGCGCGCGTCGCTTCCTTGGAGCCGTTCCAGGCGATCAAAACGCGCCTGATCGGCTTGGGCTGCTTGAAGATATAGGGCACCATCAGGATCGGGCGGCCGCTCTCGAACAGGAAGCTCTCGACATCGACATGCGCGTCCGAGGGCCGCGCCGGATCGGGCTGAACCGCGATGATCAAATCGGAGCTGCGGGCGCTGTCGAGCAGCGGCTGCGAGGTATACCCGACGGAACTGGCGAAGCTGCGCCATTCGAAGGAAACCCCGTTGCTCTCGCCCTTGGCCCGGAACAATTGCTCGATTTCGGCTGCTTCCGCCCGGGCCATGTCCTGTAGGGCCTGTACTGCCACCGGGTCCGGAATTTCCATCGGTGCGACGAGCGGCACGGCCGAGACGATTTCGGCGTGCAGTCCGATCACATGCGCTCCGTGTTCCGCCGCCAGCGCAAAGGCAAAATCGATTGCTACGCCTGCATTTTCGGAGGTGTCGAGAATAGCCAGTATGGTCTTATAGGACATGATTTGATCTCCCCTACGGATGAAAGTTCATCCTATCCAAGGCCCTGTCAATGCTTCGATTTCGATACCTCTTCCGAAAGCTGGTTCAACGCGTTGTTGAGCATCAGGCTTCAGCAGAATGATTTTCCTTGGTTTTGGAAATACGGATCGCCTCGATCATCGCCCGCACTTCTTCCGCTGCCGCTTCCATCGCCGCCGCCGCCCGGGCGCGAACCACGATTTCGGTCGAAAAGGATTGCCCGACATAGCGCGGATAGGAGCCGATGCTGGTATCCGGATGCGATTTCTGGATGGCGGCAAGTGGCGAGCCGATATCGCCTTCGCCGAACGGGCAGGCAATGGCCGTCGACAACATGCGCGTGCCGACACGTAGCGTCGGGATCACACTGTCGAGCATTGCCTGGAAAACCTGCGGCACGCCCGCCATCACATAGACATTGCCGATGACGAAACCAGGTGCCGTCGAGACGGGATTGGCGATGTGGGTGGCGCCGACCGGCATGCGCGCCATGCGTTGCCGCGCCTCGGTGAATTCCATGCCGCGCCGCTGGTACATCTCGGCCATCAGTTGCATGGCAAGCGCATCATGTTCGCAAGGGACGCCGAATGCCTTCGCAATGGCATCGGCGGTGATGTCGTCATGCGTCGGACCGATGCCGCCCGAGGTGAAGACATAATCATGGGAGGCACGAAGGGCGTTCAGCGCGGCGACGATCGCGTCTTCATCGTCTGCGACGATGCGAACCTCCTTGAGATCGATGCCGGACATCAGCAGCAAGTCCGCGAGATGGCCGATATTCTTGTCCTTGGTGCGGCCGGACAGCAATTCATCGCCGATAGCCAACATGGCGGCGGTGACGATCGTTTCATTGGTCATGGAAATATCCGTGAATTAACTAATTGTCATAGATAGGTAGCGTCATTCGGGGCGATTGCAAACAGTACTGCACCGATTGTCGCTGGAGCGAATTTCGATACCGCAAGTGAATTTTCGTCTACATCGGGTGAACAGTGCGTCCCGGCTTAAGGGGCTGTGCCCACGCCATGGCGCTGATACAAATCACGATGAAATTGAACACGTCCAACAATAGGGAGACTTCAATGGCTAAGGTTCTGGTTCTCTACTACTCTGCCTACGGTCACATCGAGACAATGGCTTATGCAGTTGCTGAAGGGGCAAAGTCGGCAGGCGCCGATGTCGTCGTCAAGCGCGTTCCGGAACTGGTTTCGGATGAAGTCGCCAAGGCCTCCTATTATAAGACGGACCAGTCTGCACCGATCGCCACCCCCGACGAACTGGCAGACTATGACGCCATCATCGTCGGCTCAGGCACCCGCTTTGGGACGGTTACCTCCCAGATGCGCAATTTCTGGGACCAGACCGGCGGCCTCTGGTTCGCAGGCAAGCTCGTGGGCAAGCTGGGCTCGGCCTTCACCTCCTCGGCAACGCAGCACGGCGGCCAGGAATCGACGATCCTCGGCTTCCTGCCGACCTTCCTCCATCACGGAATGGCAGTTGCAGGCCTTCCCTACGCCTTCCAGGGCCAGATGGGTACCGAGGAAGTCAAGGGCGGCTCGCCCTACGGCGCCTCGACGATCACCAACGGCGACGGCTCGCGCCAGCCCTCCGAGATCGAACTCGAAGCCGCAAGATACCAGGGCGCCCACATCGCCAAGCTCGCAGCAAAGCTCGCCTGATCCCGGCAACTGGTCTTATCGTCAAGGAAGAGCGCAGCCTTCGAAGGGCTGCGCTTTTTTGGTGAAGACGCCGCCCGGCACAGCGAGGGCGAAATGCCAAGCCCAAGATTTCAAGCTTTTAAAGACCTGGTGCGGTCCCAGATGGCGGGAACCGGCAGCTAGCTGTTCCACAGCTCGGGACGCTGCTGTTGCATCGCTGGTAAATTCATCGATCGGCATCGGCGTCAGTTGCGCGAGTCGACGATCGCTTTGATCTTTTGATATGTTTCTTCTGGATTGGTAATATCAAGAACACTAATGCCGCTGGCCCGGCCAGAGGTTTTGGTTGAAGATGCAGATCGCTTATCTGATGGAGCCAAAAGGAGCGATATCTCTTGCAATCCTGCCGCACTGGCAAAAAGCTGGGCCGGAGCGGATCGTGACCGGACATCTCAAATAGACTAGAATGGCCTGTGATTGTCGTCGCAGGATGACGACTACGGATACCCAAAAATCCGGATGGCATGCCCGATTCTCGGCATTACAGAGATACTCAGTCAACGGAGCAATTTCATGCCCGAGTTGCTGTCCACCGATCCCGATCTCAAGCGCCTGCCGACCGATGAGGATTTGAGCAGGCTCCAGTTCACGACGTTGTTGTACTATCTGCAAGTCACGAACCCGGACAATGGGCTGGTGCGCGACAAAACGGAGCCGAGCGCGCCGGCAAGTATCGCGGCAATCGGCATGGCCCTTGCGACGATTCCGGTTATCGTCGAGCGCGGGGTCATCATCCGCGAATTTGCCGCGAAGATCACCCGCAGGCGGTTGCGATACCTGATGGATTGTCCGCAGGGTCCAGAGCCGGACTCATCTGGTTACAAGGGCTTCTTCTACCATTTTTTGGACATTGAGACGGGTCGGCGCGTCTGGCAATGCGAGCTGTCCACGATTGACTCGGCGTTCCTGTTTGCCGGCGCTTTGACGGTTGCCGCCTATTTCGATGGCGACACCGCCGAGGAGGCGGAAATACGCCAACTCGCCAACGCGCTCTATGAGCGAGCCGATTGGAATTGGGCCTGTGATGGCGGTCCATCGCTAACGCATGGTTGGCATCCGGAAACCGGGTTTATTCCCCATCGTTGGCAGGGCTATGACGAAGGCCTTTTGCTCTACATTCTGGGTCTAGGTTCGCCGACGCACCCATTGGAGCCAGCGAGTTATACTGCCTACACCGCGACCTACGACTGGAAAAATATCTACGGCCGCGATGTGCTGTATTCGGGGCCGCTGTTCACCCATCAACTTTCCCATATGTGGGTGGATTTTCGAGGCATCCGCGATGAGTTCATGCGGCAGCATGACAGCGACTATTTCGAGAACAGCCGCCAGGCGACCTTCGTCCAGCAGGAATATGCCATTCGCAACCCGACGAATTTCGTTGGCTATGGGCAATATTGCTGGGGATTCACCGCCAGCGACGGGCCCGGTTGGGTCACACGAGAGATTGACGGTGTCGAGCGACAGTTCTTCGACTACATCGCCCGTGGCGCTCCGTTCGGTCCTGACGACGGGACGGTCTCGCCTTGGGTCGTCATTGCGTCACTGCCATTCGCCCCCGAGATCGTCATCCCGACGGTTCGCAACTTTGCCCGGATGAACCTTGGTATGACGCGCCTCTATGGGTTCAAGCCTTCTTTCAATCAGACATTTCCGGTCGAAGACAGCCCTATCGGGTCGTGGGTGTCGCCCTACCACTTTGGCATCGACCAAGGACCCGTCGTGCTGATGATCGAAAATTACCGGTCTGGCCTGCTTTGGAACATCATGCGCCGCAGTCCGCCGATAAAAGCAGGCTTGAAACGGGCAGGCTTTTCCGGTGGATGGCTCTAGCACTGCGTCAGTTCTTTACATCATAGCATCCTTGTCTTCGAGCCCCGACCTAACACAGAGGCGAGAGCCGCAGCGCGCAGTGGCCGTCCTTCATAGACGATTGAAAGCCTTGGGGGCCGGCGGGTCTTTCCACATGTGAGCCAACTCACAATCGCTTCGGACTTTCTTTAAATCAGGGCGCTTCGTCGGAGGCGAGCGTCGAGAACGCCACACTGGATACAAGCGTCGCCAGTCAGCGGCAGCTTCTTCGTAAAACCATGGCCTTCCGGTTTGTGCCCAAAAGCGGATATCCGGCAGCGCTTGGCATTCCCGTCTCTCACGCTGCTTCCGTCATCGGCGGTTGCTTCCATGTCCCGTCGAGCGCCGCTTCCTTTGGCCGATAGAGGCGCATAAAAGCAATGAACGGCCCTCTTGGGGGCGGGCAGCCAGTTCGGATCCTTGTCCTTGCCCGGCGACTCGTTCTGAACGTAGAGCGTCACGCCGCCATCGGTGACATAGACAGGTTATATCGCCTCCTGCTTTGAATTGCCTCCGATGCCGAGCACGGCACCGGCCATGCGGTAGAGGTAATTGTTCTTCAGATACGCCCGCGTGCCGAAGACGTCTCCCGAGGTCACTTGTCCCGTGTCGATTTTTTGTTTCTCCATATTCGCGAGTTCAGCCCAGGCATCGGCCATCCATTCCTTGCTCGATGGCGGTTTTCATCTCGGGCGAGAGCTTGCTCGCGTCGAAGGTCTTCACTGCGCCAACACGGATCCTGGCAAAACGCGCCATCCGTTTGGCTTCGGAAGGGTCGGTCGGGCAGTACGAAGTTCAGGATGTTGAAAAACTCGGGCGATTTCCTCTCGTCGGCCGGTGTCAGCGGCTTGAGGAAATCAACGGCAGGCGCGGCTTTTGGGGCGGGCTTGCCAAGGAATTTGGACAGCGGCTCTGTCTTATATCCGGCTTGGACTCTCTTGACGTTGTCGAGATCGTCTGGATTGAAAAGCTGTGTGCGATAGGCGGCCCATATAAGATGTGTTTCCGAGCGGATCACTTTCTTGACGCCCTTAGCGTCACGATCGGATACGACGCCGATAGAGCTGAGGTTGAACAGGAGCACTTCCGCGTTTTCGATGATGTGGCGAAAGACAGACACTTGATTGGAGGAGCACACCTTCCGTTTCCTGGGCTCGGTCACGTACGAACGAACGGCAAAAAATCCTACGCCTTTGTGCCGTTTACTTAGCCGTAGATATGACGTCATCGAATATGGAGGCTAGATAGAAGAAAAGACGTTTATCAAATTTGGCGGTCGGACCGCGGCAATGTTCTAGTCGTAGATTATAATAAGCACATTTCTGAGCCGTTTACCCGCCTGCAGGTCCAGAAAATTTCATAGAAGTTGGAGAATAAGCGAAAGCCAGAAAATTCGGCAATGAAATCAGAGTGGTGCGGACGACGGGGGTCGAACCCGTACAGCCAAGGCCGAGGGATTTTAAGTCCCTTGCGTCTACCAGTTTCGCCACGTCCGCATCGAGCGATTTCAGTACCTTGAGCGGGCCGATTTTGGAAGCCGTGGATCGCGCAATTTTTGTGATGGGAGCAATTCGATCAGGCGTTGGAAAGCCGGCGCAGGCGCGTCCTGTTGACGAGATGGCCGATCGCCACCCCGACCAGTGCGCCGACAGCCTTGACGATGGCGTCATCGACGCGGGCGTGGCGTGTCGGAGAAAATTCCTGCAGGAATTCGAAGCCGACAGCACCTATAGCGAGCAGGATAGCTACGGTCTTCCAGTGCCGGGGGTAGGCGGATGCAAATAGCAGGCCGAGCACGGTATAGGCGCCGGCTCGATCGATATTGACCGAAATGATCGTATCTGGCCTGAGGTCGATCGGGGAAATCGTCACGAAAACAATATAGGCGAGAACGCACCAGGCGACGGTTCTTAGAAAAATCGATGTCATCATATCGTCATGTTAGCCGGCTGCGCCGCGGAATAAAAGTGAACATGTCAGCCACGAGGCCATAGCGTGCGAAATTTCGCAGCCAGGGTTAACGGCGCCCCGGGAAAGGCGAAGCCCGCCGAACCGCGATCACGCGGCGATGGCGAGCTTCTAACCATCATCATGATGGCTGGCCATATAGGGAATAGTACTACTGTTCATGTCAATTCGCTTATTGTGGGTTGGCGGCAAGTTGTCGCTTGCCGGGTACGATCCCGATTGCGACAAGCCGGATCGGATGGGGCGAGCGGCCGGCAAAATCGCCTCGCGGTGTTCAAAATCAGCGGCCGAAGCCTTCCTTTGGGCGTCGAGGTTGTGCAATAGCGAAGGGCGACGAAAAAACGGGCTTTGAAGACCATGACGAAACAAGATGTGGATAGTGCGACCGAGGCGATGCGGGGCCTGTTCCCGGCGACACCCCTGCAGTTGAACGAACATCTTTCCGCACGCTACGATGCCAATATCTGGCTGAAGCGTGAGGACCTGTCGCCCGTGCGCTCCTATAAGATTCGCGGTGCTTTCAATTTCTTCCGCAAGGTGATTGCCGCAGGCGGGACATCGAAGACCTTCGTCTGCGCCTCGGCCGGCAATCATGCTCAGGGCTTTGCCTTCGTCTGCCGCCATTTCGGGGTGCCGGGTGTTGTCTTCATGCCGGTTACGACGCCGCAGCAAAAGATCGACAAGACCCGCACCTTCGGCGGCGAGTTCATCACCATCAGGCTCTTCGGCGATTTTTTCGATCAGTGCTATCAGGCAGCCCGCGACTATGTCGAGGAGATCGACGGCGTCATGGTGCCGCCATTTGATCATCCGGATATCATCGAGGGCCAGGCGACGGTGGCCGCCGAGATCGCCGAACTGCTCCCGGACGGCGTGCGGCCGGACATGATCGTCATGCCTGTGGGCGGCGGCGGTCTCGCCGCCGGCGTTACCGGCTATTTCGAAGGCGAGCTTCCTGAGAGCGCCTTTGTGTTTGCCGAGCCTGCCGGCGCGCCGAGCCTGCGTAAGAGCATGGAAGCGGGCAGGGTGGTGACGCTGCCGAAGGTTGACAATTTCGTTGATGGAGCGGCGGTGGCGCGGATCGGCGACCTCAATTTTGCAGCACTGAAGCGATTTTCCCCGTCGCAGGTCATGCTGATGCCGGAAAATGCGATCTGCGTGACAATCGCCGATATGCTGAATGTCGAGGGTGTGGTGCTGGAGCCGGCGGGCGCCCTGTCGATTACGGCAATCGAGGCGATGGGCCGCGATACCATCCGTGGCAAAACGATCGTTGCCATCGTGTCCGGCGGCAATTTCGATTTCGAGCGGCTGCCCGATGTCAAGGAACGGGCCATGCGCTACTCGGGGCTGAAGAAGTACTTCATCCTTAGGCTGGCCCAACGCCCCGGCGCCTTGCGCGACTTTCTCAATCTTCTGGGTCCGGACGACGACATTGCCCGCTTCGAATATCTAAAGAAGAGCGCCCGCAACTTTGGCTCCATCCTGATCGGGATTGAAGTCAAAAGACCCGACAGTTTCCGGCTTTTGACGGAGAATTTCGAGCGTGCCGGTCTCGGCTACGAGGACATTACCGAAAATGAGATTCTGGCAAACCTCATTATTTGAACTTTGCGGCCTAACCCGCGCGTGCTAAAGGCGAAACATGGCTTCGATATTATCCAGAATTCTTGGCGTCTTCACCGGTGGTGGCTCCGACGGCGCAACGGCAAAACCACCTGCGGCGACCGCTGCCGCCGCACCGCAGCTCTATGCGGATTGCCAGATCTTTGCGACCCCGCAGCGCGAGGGCAACCAGTTCCGCCTTGCCGGCCGCATCGAAAAGCAGGTGAACGGCGAGACGCTGGTGCGCAATTTCATCCGCGCCGACGTGTTCACATCTGTCGACGACGCGGTCGAGACCACCTTTCGCAAGGCCCAGCAGATCATCGATCAGCACGGCACCTCGCTTTTCGGCGACGGCGAAAAGAGCCGCCAGGTCTAGCTCAAGCTATCTTCGAGATTTGCGGCGACGCCATCATCCGGTCCGCCATGCAAGGTCGCTTGCCAGGCGGCATCTCGCGGTGCGGTAGCGCTCGCTAAATTATTTTAACGTTATACTTAATTTTAAACGATTGTCGCGATGATCAGCTTTGTATCGTCTCGAAAGGCGAATCGTGCCTTTCGGCCAGGTAGAGCCTTTTCAAGGATGCCGACTGATTGACGACACCAACATCAGGCGTCGGGCGTAAGAACGATCTGCATATTCGATTGAATTTTCAATGAGCCGACGCGATATGAGAGAGCGTCGGAATAGGATCGGGCAATGTGATGGAAAGGGTCAATCTGGCTTTATTCGTCGCCGAGGCGGTCGCCTATTTTGCGATCATGGTGACGCTTCTGCATTTCCGTCAGCGGATCGGGCTCGGGGTCTTTCTGACCGCGCTCGGCGTCATGCACTTCATGGAGACCTATCTTGCCGCAGTGTTCTATATCGCGCTGCCATTCGGCATCGTTTCGCCGGGTTCCTCCGTGTTCTTCGCCGGCAAGCTGATGATGATCCTGATGCTATACCTGAAGGAGGATGCAGCGACGGTTCGCCAGCCGATCTATGGCCTATTTCTTGGCAATATCCTGACGGTCAGTATCGCATGGTTTCTGCAATTTCACGTCACTGTCGAAGTGTCGCAAGGCCGAAACGCCGATGTCAGCTTCTTGAGTGAGATGGGTTGGCTGATGGTCTGGGGCACTGCGCTGCTTTATCTCGATTCGCTCGGCATCATCCTTCTCTATGAGAAGCTTGGGCGCGTCATTCAGCGCTGGGTCGTCTTGCGGTTCATGCTTTCCGGCTTCGTGCTCCTGACATTCGACCAGGTGGGCTTCTTTGCAGCGCTGCATTATTTTCTGGGTGTGCCGTTGTCCGTCTTTTGGGGAGGCTGGCTGGCAAAGATGCTGTCGGTCTGCATCTATTCGGCCCTGTTTGCCTTCTATCAAGCCACCGTTCGCCGCCATGGGGCGGCCCTTGCGCAGCGATCCCTAGGCGATGTCTTCAACGATCTGACTTTCCGCGAGCGCTACCACGATCTCCTGTCACGCAGCGGCCGCGACATGCTGACCGGCGTTTTCGATCGCGGCCGCATGGAAGTTGAAGGCCCTCAACTGGTGAGGGGCGGTGCGGAAAATGGCGAGGTCGCGACGATCCTGCTGTTCGATGCCGATCATTTCAAGGACGTCAACGATCGATTCGGCCATCTGCATGGCGACGAGGTGTTGAAGGCGGTTGCCGGCCAATTGACCGCCATGCTCCGTCCCACCGACAGGCTTTTCCGCTTTGGCGGGGAGGAGTTCGTCGTTCTCTCGGCCCGTACCAACCATGCCGAAGGCCTGTTGCTCGCCGAGCATCTACGCTGGCAGGTCGCCAACAGTGTCCGCAATCTCGATGGGCATCCGATTACGGTCAGCGTAGGCGTGGCGACCACGGGCAGCGATGCGGCGAGCTTCAATGGCCTCCTGGCCGTCGCCGACGACAGGCTCTACGAGGCAAAGAAAAACGGCCGCAACTGCGTCGTCGGCCAGGACGGCAAGGTTGGGGCCGTCCCAGTGTGAAGAAGCCGCCGAAAGGCGACCTCTTAATCCGCAACAAGACACCTGATGTTCAGGACCTGCGAAACGCCTTGGCGCCTGAGGGAGCGCTGGTTGCGCCGCCGTCGACGGTGATTTCGATGGCCGTTACGTTTAGCGAGTCATCCGATGCCAGATAGAGTGCCGCCTTGGCGATCTCATCGGCCTCGCTCATGCGCCCAAGCGGGCTCATTGCTCCAATCTGTGCCTCCAGCGCACTTGCTGCTTCTTCCGTCAACGCCCTCGAGTTCCAGATCGGCGTCCGGGTGCCGCCTGGCGTTACCTGGTTGACGCGGATGCCACGCGGGGCAAGCTCCGAGGCAAGGTTGCGGGTCATGGCGCGAACCGCACCTTTCGTTCCTGCATAGGCCGAATAGCCTGGTATGCCGAGCACGGCATGCACCGATCCGTTCAGAATGACGGAGGCCTCGTCGTTCAAGTGCGGCAGCGCTGCCTGCACTGTGAAGAATACCGAGGTGAAATTGGTTCGCACGATCGTTTCGAATTGTTCAAGCGTTGTCTTTCCGATCGCAGTCTCGCCGGCGATCCCCGCATTGGCGAAGACGATATCGAACTTGCCGAATTCGGCGGCGGCTTTGTTAAAGGCCTCCTCCGTCGCAGCGGCGTCGTTGACGTCTACCTGAAGCGCAAGCACGCCCTTGCCAAGCTTTTCGGCAGCTTCGGCAAGCGTCTTCGCATTGCGGCCAGTGATCACGACCTTGGCGCCTTCCTTGAGAAACAATTCCGCAGTGGCAAGGCCGATGCCGCTATTTCCGCCTGTTATGACGGCGACTTTATTTTGCAAACGCATGCTCGTGCTCCTATTGGAAATGACCGCTATCTGGATTATGATTATCCGCTATCAGGATTATGATGATAATCTACATGAGTCAAGCGTTGTCGACTGGAGATTTTCGATGGGTCATTCGCAGGTAGAGAAACAGCGCACGCACGAACGTATCGTCGAGATCGCTGCAAGGCGCTTGCGCGAAGAGGGTCTGGAGGGCGTCGGCGTCGCGGACCTGATGAAGGAGGCCGGACTTACGGTCGGCGGCTTCTACAAGCACTTTGCCTCGCGTGACGAGCTGGTGGCGGAGGCCATGCAGGCCGCCTTCACCTCATGGTCGAGGAGAATGGAGGCAAAGGGCATAAGCGCCGCCGATGTTTCCCTCGACGATTTTATAGATTCCTACCTGAACGCCGCGCATCGCGACCACCCAGGCGAGGGTTGCGCATTCACCGGGCTAACGGGTGATCTTTCGAGAAGCGATCCGAAGACGCGGGACATCGCCACGCGCCAGATCGACGAGAATATCAGGATGATGAGCGGACGGATGGGCGAAGCCGACGCCGGAGAGGCAAGACGCAAGGCGATCCTTGCCGTCTGCGCCATGGCGGGCGCGGTCGGCCTTGCCCGCATCGTCGACGACGAGGCGCTTTCGCAGGAGATTCTCCAATCGGTAAAGGAAATGCTGTCCGGCATCGGCGGACGCAGCAAGCCCTGACAGCAACAAAAATGCGGCCGGTGGGGGACCGGCCGCTGGATCGAAATGCATTGACGAATTTGAATTAGGCGGCGCGTGCCAGTTCGACCGTTCGGGCCTTAGCGGCACCGATTGCCTTTTCTGCGGCTTCAGGGCCGAAGGCGAGGCCTTCGACGTAGACTGTTTCGACGTCGGAGATGCCGATAAAGCCGAGAACTGATTTCAGGTAGGGAACGGCGTGGTTCAGCGGAGCAGCAGGGCCGACCGAGTAGACGCCGCCGGAGGCCAGAACGATGTAGGCCTTCTTGCCGGTTGCAAGCCCAACCGGCCCGTTCTCGGTATAGGTGAAGGTACGGCCGGCGCGGGCAATATTGTCGATCCAGGTCTTCAGCGACGAGTAGATGTTGAAGTTGATGAGGCCGGTGCCGATAACCAGCGTGTCAGCGGCAAGCAATTCGTCGACCAACTGGTCGGAAACTTTTGCGGCTTCACTCTCTTCAGCCGTGCGAGCGTCGGCCGGCTTGCGGATGGCGGCGGTGAAGAGGTCGTCGATATGCGGCAGCGGCGAAGTCGCCAAATTGCGATGAACGATCGTCTTGCCTGGATTTTGTGCCTTCAGCGCGTCAGCGAGCTCGGTGGCGATCTGCGTGGAGAGCGAATCGGAGCGCGGGCTGGAGGTCAAAAGGAGAATGGAGGACATCGTATAATTCCTTGTTATTGCGTTGCGGCCGGAGACGTGGGGGAATTGTCCGGCCGTTCGCTATAGGAGATAGTCTTGCATGACTATCGAAAAAACTGTGATAATATGGATCAGAATTATCGATGGAATGGATGGACCATGCTTCCGAACCCAACCCTGGACCAATTGCAGGTTTTTCTGGCCGTCGCCGAATCCGGCAGCTTTTCAGCCGCCTCGCGCGCGCTCAATCGCGCGCAGTCGGTCATCAGCTATACGATCGCCAATCTCGAGGCGCAGCTCGAGGTACCGCTTTTCGAGCGCTCTGGTTCGCGCCAGCCGAAGCTGACCGAGGCGGGGACCGCGATGCTGGAGGATGCGCGGCGCATCGTCTCTGATTTGGAGGTCATGCGAGCACGGGTGAAAGGGTTGAAGGAAGGGCTCGAGGCTGAGGTCGCCGTCGCCATCAGCGTCATGGTTCCAACCGACGTCATGGTTGACGTTCTCAGCGAGTTCCGCGAGCGCTTTCCCTCCGTTTCGATGCGGCTGAACGTCGGGGAACTCGGCGAGATGATCGATCTGGTTGCCAGCGGCATATCGACGATCGGTATTGGCGGAGCGATCGTAAAGCAGGACGACTCCCTGTCCATCGAGCGGATAGGCCATTCGTTCATGATGCCGGTCGCAGCACCGCATCACCCGCTTGCCAGGCTCAACAGGCCGCTCACACTCGCCGATGTCCGCGAAGAGGTGCAGCTGGTCGTCACCGATTCCTCAGGCCACACGAAAGGGCGGGATTTCAATGTCCTGTCCTACAAGACCTGGCGGGTAAGCGACATCGCGACCAAGCATCATCTTATCCGCGGCGGTCTCGGTTGGGGCGGATTGCCGGCGTCGCTTATCTATGAAGACCTTCAGACGGGCCGCCTTGTCGCCCTTGAACTGGAAGCCTACGAGCAGGGCGAATACCCGATCTATGCGATCAGAAAAATATCCAATCCACCTGGCCCGGCGGCCGCATGGATGCTCGAGGCGTTTCGGGCAAGCCTATCCCGCTGCCCGAACCTCGAAGCCTTCAAGGCGCAACTGCCGTTCAACCGCTCGAAAGATGCGATTGCCGCCGAATAGGGAATTCCTTCTTCCCTGGGGAAGAGAGAGAAACGGCTCTAAAGCACCAGGCGGAATTTGTGGAAGCCTTCGGCGCCTTCGCCGGCATCCTCGATTTTCACAGTCTTCAGCTGGCCGAGAAAGTCCTTTGCCTTCGGTGCACTCTCGAAGACAGCGCTGGTGCCGGGCATCGGCTTGAAGGTCCAGTTGCCGTCGGCCGTCGGGTTGATCGTGCCCTGTTCATGAACATATCGCACGATCACGTCGCGGTTGGTGTCCGGCGCCTTGTAGACCACCTTGTCCGCAGCGATCTCGGGGAAATTGCCGCCGCCGCCGGCGCGATAATTGTTGCTGACGACGACAAATTTTTGTGACGGGTCAATCGGTTTTCCGTCGAATTGAAGATTCTGGATGCGGTTGGAATCTGCTGCAACGAGCTTGCCGTTGTCGTCGAAGCGACGTGGCTGCGACAGGTCGATTTGATAGGTAACGCCGTCGATGACGTCGAAATTGAAGGATGGGAAGGAGGCGTTCAGCAGATCAGCATCCTTGGCGCCGGGCTGAACCTGATTGAACATAGCCGCCGCCATTTCCAGCCAGTTTTTCACCTGAGCGCCGTTGATAACCACGGCCTGCACCGTGTTCGGATAGAGATAGAGGTCGGCGACGTTCTTGATGGCGATATCGCCGGCGGGGACGTCGGTATAGTAATCAGGACCGTTGCGGCCACCGCACTTGAAGGGCGCCGCGGCTGAAAGCACCGGCAGATCCTTGTATTGCGTCTCCTTCAGCATGTCCTTGATGTACCAGCTCTGCGCCTGGCTAACGATCTGCACCGACGGATCGTCGGCAACGAGGGCGAAGTAGGAATAGAGCGGCGCCGAGGTCTTGCCGACCGGCGTCCTGACATAGGCAAGCGTCGCCTCGTGTTCCGTCTTTGCCGCGTCGACGATCTCCTTCTTGTCGGCGACGTCGGCGATGACCTTCTTCTTGTCGTCGCGATGGTAGATCGGCCGCGCCTCCGAGGTGAAGTCGACGATCTTCCAGCTGTTGCCGTCCTTTTCGAGCAGCAGATCGATCAGGCCGAGATGCGAACCCCAGAAGCCTGCCATGACAGCCGGCTTTCCCTGCAGCGTGCCCTTGACCGGATCGGCGTTCTTGATCCCATCCCAACTTTTCGGACCGGGGAAGACCAGATGCTGATGACCGGTGAAGATCGCATCGATGCCATCGACGGCGGCGACGTAAAGCGAGGCATTTTCCATCTTGTCCGTAGGGCTGCTGCCGTCGATGCCGGAGTGAGACAGCGCGATGATGATGTCGGCGCCTTCTTCCTTCATCACGGGCACCCAGGCCTTGGCCGCCTCGACGATGTCCCGGGTCTGCGCCTTGCCTTCGAGGTTCTTGATATCCCACAGCATGATCTGCGGCGGCACGAAGCCGATGAAGCCGATCTTGATCGGCGTTGCATTGCCGGCGCCGTCCTTGATTGTCTTTTCGAGGATCAGGTACGGCTTGAAGAACAGTTCGTCGTCCTTCGGATCGGCGGCGAGCTGCCCCTTGGTCAGATTGGCGCAGACGAAGGGGAAATTGGCGCCGGCCAGAACCTTGAACATGAAGTCGAGGCCGTAGTTGAATTCATGGTTGCCGAGCGTGCCGACCTCGTAGCCGAGCGTATTCATCGCCTTGATGACAGGATGGACATCGCCGTCCTTCATGCCGTGCTGATAGGCCATATAGTCGCCCATCGGATTTCCCTGCAGCACGTCGCCATTGTCGATCAGCAGCGAATTGGTGGCCTCGGCGCGGATATTGTCGATGATTGTACCGGTGCGCGAAAGGCCCATCGTCTCGTTCGGCTTGTCGGCATAGTAGTCGTAGGGGAAGACGTTGACGTGGATGTCGGTCGTTTCCATCAATCGGAGATGAGCCTGGTTGCCTGCCGCGCGTGCTGAAAACGGGTGCAAAAGGACCAGGGCGGCCGTTGCACCAAGTCCGCTCAAAAGCGAACGGCGGGACATTGAAGTCAAATCCAGAATGGAAGACATGAAACACTCCTCGAACAATTGACTACGCCGGCAACGACGCAGACTATGATGATTTGTCGAGATGTGCACCAGTTAAGTGACAGGCATATTGCTGTCGTAAGGCCGCGTTCGAATTTCGCTGCTCAGCGCTTCAGAACCGGCTTAACCTCTTTGTGGAAAAAGCGAAAATAGGACGCAACCTGCGCCGAAGCATTTGAATTCCTATGGAACTCAATACCTATCCGGCCGTCGCGAAGCCACCGGACCGTGCCTTCAAGCGACCCCAGATCATCGCAATCGACCCGCACCTTGCTGCCGGCCGCCCCATAGAAGGGGCCGGCAAGATCAAGCGCGATGCCCGACGTCGACAGGTCGACGACACGGCTGGTCGTCTCGTGATTGAGGTATCTGACCTTTCCGAAGATCCGGCAACGCCGCCGCGCAGTAGTTCTGACTTTCATGCCGAGATTGTTTTGCATCGACGAACGCCCCTCGCATCCCAATAATCTCTCGGATCATAAGACTTAGATCTTGAAATCCCTTTATAATCTCGGATCAATTGCTGTCGTTTCCGTTAAAGTTGTTTTTACCGACGACGCTACCTGCAAAAGGCGGGGCATGGCGTCAAAACCGCGATATTCAGATCGAAGGGGAATCTGATAGATCTCGTTGATCAAGTTCACGCCTGGAGCAGTCCCGTATGACGCTGAGCATCATTTCGCTGAATGCCTGGGGCGGCCGGCTTCATGCGCCGCTAATGCGGTATATCGCCGATGCAAACCCTGATGTGCTGTGCCTCCAGGAGGTTTCGCGCACGGTCGCGGCGCCAGCGGAATGGCTGGTATATCGTGAGCCCGGCCTTGAACTGCCGCAGCGAGCCGATCTGTTTCGAGAGGTGAGCCTGGCGCTGCCTGATCACGACGCCTTTTTCTTTCCGGCCGCCAGCGGCAATCTTTTTCATGGTGATAAGCCCATTTCCTCGCGGTTCGGCTTAGGCACCTTCGTGCGCAAATCGCATCCTGTCATCGGCGAGGCGGTGGATTTCCTGCACGGTGCGTTTACGCCGGACGGCTGGGGCGAGCATCCGCGATCACGAAACGCGCATTGCATCCGCATTTTCGACTACGAACTCGGCGCTGCAGTGACGATCGTTCAATTGCATGGCCTTCGGGATATGGCAGGCAAGGGCGATACCCCGGCGCGCGTCGAGCAGGGGGAAAAGCTGGTCGAACTCATAGGGCGCGTCTGGCGCAAAGGCGAGAGGCTCGTGGTCTGCGGCGATTTCAACGTGCTGCCGGAAAGCGTGACGTTTGAAGCACTCGGCAGGCTGGGATTGACGGACCTCGTTACCTCGCGCGGCCATACGGACACGCGGACCTCCTACTATCGCAAGGAAGGCCGCTTCGCCGACTATATGATGGTGACGCCCCAAGTGGGGGTCGTCATATTCGACGTTGTCGCTGAGCCGGAGGCCTCCGACCATCGCGCCCTTCATCTCGAGATGCTTTAGGCAGGCCATCACAACCCGACATTTGGCCGGTCGATGATCTCGCGCAGCGCAAAGCTCGAATTGATTTTCACCACATGCGGCAGGGCCGACAGCCAGTCGCGGTGAATTCGCTCGTAATCTTCGAGGTCTCGAGCCGCCACGCGCAGAATGTAATCATATTCCCCCGACATCAGATAGCAGACGAGCACGTTCGGACAGCGCTTCACCGCGACTTCGAATTCCGACAGCGTCTTGGCGAATTGCCCGGAAAGCGAAATATGCACGATGGCGATCATCTTGTAGTCCAGCGCCTTGTGCGACAGCCGCGCATGATAGCCGCCGATGGTGCCGTCCTTTTCCAGTATATCGAGCCGACGGGAACAGGCGGACGGCGAGAGGCCGACCTTTACGGCAAGGTCCGCATTGGTGATCCGCGCGTTTTGTTGAAGCGCGCGCAAAATCGCACGATCGATGGCATCCAGGTTCGACATTCGAAGATCCTTCGAAGATTATGATATCCACGCAATTATCTTCGAACAATGACCTCTGCGCAATTCCTCTTTGCAAGGACATTGCGGACGGGGAGTGGTTCAATCCGGCATCACGATCCGCGAAGCGGACGAAGTCTGAGAGGAATGAACATGCGTGTCGGCTGCCCCAAGGAAATCAAGAATCACGAGTACCGGGTGGGGCTGACGCCTGCCGCCGTTCGCGAATATGTCGCCCATGGCCACGAGGTCTGGGTGGAGGCAAAGGCCGGAGCCGGCATCGGCGCCGATGACCACGCCTATAGCGCCGCCGGCGCGAAGATTGCTGCCTCCGCCAAGGACATCTTCGAGAAATGCGACATGATCGTGAAGGTCAAGGAGCCGCAGCCGTCCGAATGGGCGCAGTTGCGCGAGGGCCAGATCCTCTACACCTATCTGCATCTGGCACCCGATCCGGAGCAGACCAAGGGCCTGCTCGCCTCAGGCGTCACGGCTATCGCCTACGAGACGGTGACCGACGACCGCGGCGGCCTGCCGCTCTTGGCGCCGATGTCCGAAGTTGCCGGCCGCCTGTCGATCCAGGCCGGCGCAACGGCGCTTCAGAAGGCCAATGGCGGCCTCGGCATCCTGCTCGGCGGCGTGCCGGGCGTGCTACCCGCCAAGGTCGCGATTATTGGCGGCGGTGTCGTCGGCCTGCATGCTGCCAAGATGGCCGCCGGCCTTGGCGCCGACGTCAGCATCCTCGACCGCTCGCTGCCGCGGCTTCGTCAACTCGACGACATTTTCAACGGCCGCATCCACACGCGCTATTCTAGCATCCAGGCGCTGGAAGACGAGGTGTTCGCTGCCGATCTGGTCATCGGCGCCGTCCTCATTCCGGGTGCTGCAGCCCCGAAGCTTGTCACCCGCGAGATGCTGACCGGCATGAAAAAGGGCTCCGTCATCGTCGACGTTGCGATCGACCAGGGCGGCTGCTTCGAGACGTCGCATGCAACGACCCATTCAGATCCGACCTATGAGGTCGAGGGCGTGGTGCACTATTGCGTTGCCAACATGCCGGGCGCCGTGCCTGTCACGTCGGCGCACGCGCTCAACAACGCGACGCTCCATCACGGTCTGGCACTTGCCGACCGGGGCCTGCGGGCGATTGCCGAGGACCAGCATCTGCGGAACGGCCTCAACGTCCACAAGGGCCGCGTCACCAACAAGGCCGTTGCCGAAGCGCTTGGCTATGAGGTCTTTTCCGCTGAGAGGATATTGAACGTAGCGTAATCCCATCGCGCTGCGTTTATGAGGGCCGGCCACTTTTTGCGGCCGGCCCTTGCTTGTCTAGCTCCTGTCGATCCGGCACTGATAGCAATTGTTGCGGGCCGAGCGGACATGCACATAGGCTATGTCCGGGCGATCAAGCAGTTTGGCCGCATAGGCCGGAATGTCGGATGTGAGCGTTACGGCACCCGTGCCATAGACGATGCGGTCGTTTTCGCCATATCCGCGAACGATGAAATCTTTGCTGCTTGCGATCACCGGCGGCACGATCTCTTCCGCGACGTGGCGCCGGCATGGCGTCTTGTGGAGGAAGATCGGCCCGGTCTCGGCATAGGGCTGAAGATCGGGGAATGGGCGATAGGCAAACACCAGCAGCGGTTCGCCTGCATCGATATTATGAAGACAGTGGCGGCAGGGATTGCCGGACCCGTCGGAGATCATCGTCTCCGGCAGGCGACCATAGGCATCGGCGTCGCCATTCCACAGGGCTTGGGCGTCGGCGTTGGGCATTGCTGAAAAGCGGATGTTCGACATGACAGATCTCCTTTGAGCCTGTCATGAGATGCCGCCTTTTCGGCCTTCGATCCACCCGATTCCTGCGGCCCGCTCAGCTCCGCTTCGCCATCTCCAGCAATTCCTTGTCGCTCAGCGGCCGCACAATGCCGTGCCCGGTGGACACCGGCGAAAATCCGAACATCTGGTAGAGCTGCAGAGCCCTTGGATGGTCCAGCGTGTTGGTCGTTGTAATGACACGGGTCGGGTTGAGCACCCACAGCGCATAGAGCGCCTGAAGCAGGAACCACTTTCCGATGCCAAGGCCGAGCGCATGCTCGATCAGGCCGAAATGGCTGAGCTCGATGGTATCCTCGTCCTCGCGGAAATATTCGAAGAAACCTGCGGGAGCACCGTTGACGTAAAGCACGCTGATATCGGTGCGCTCGTCGTGGAGGATAGCGGCAAGCTTCTCGTCGCTCATCCGCAACCGATCGACCCATTGCCATCGCGCGCCGACCTGACGGTAGAGGTAGCGATAGAACGGCAGGGGAATTTTTGGCGCCCGCATTATCGCGGTCTGGATATTGACGGGAACGTTGAGGCTCGTCTTCGGCGGCGCGGTCATTTCCAGCCGGGTGATTTGCACCTTGAGCGATGTCGATGGTTTCACGGCCATGAGCTTATTCTTTGCCCGTGACGACAGGCGTATCGCTGCGGCTGCCCCACTCGGACCATGAGCCGTCATAAAGCCGGTTGTCCGTATGCCCGAGAGACTCAAGCGCAAGCGTGATGATCGCAGCCGTAATGCCGGAGCCGCAGGTGGTCACGACAGGTTTTTCGAGGTCGATGCCGGCAGCCTCGATCGTCTGCTTGAGTTCGGACAGTGACTTGAATTTGCCATTCGTTGAAAACACGCCCGATGGCAGACTTCTTGCGCCCGGCATATGGCCAGAGCGCATCCCTTCGCGCGGTTCCGGCTCCGCGGCAGCGAAACGCCCGGCGCTTCGCGCATCGGCAATCTGCATGGCGCCGCTCGAGACGATGTCGCGCATGCTGTCGAAAGCGACGACGCGTTTGGCATCAAAGTTCGGCTTGAATTCCGCAGGCGACGGCGTGGGTACGGTCGCCTCCAGCGGCCGGCCTTCGGCCTTCCAGCCGTCGATGCCGCCATCGAGTACCTTGACCTTCTTCGCTCCCATCACCCTGAATAGCCACCAGATGCGGGGCGCCGAGAAGATGCCGGGGCCGTCATAGACGACGATCCGGTCATTCTCGCTAATGCCGAGCTTGCCGACTTCCTCGGCGAAGAACTCGGGCGAGGGGACCATATGCGGCAGATTGGTCGAATGGTCGGAGATCTTGTCGTGATTGAAACGGACCGCGCTGGGGATATGGCCCGCGGCATATTCCTGATCGGCATCGCGCTTCTGCGCCGGCAGGTAATAGGAAGCATCGACGATCTTGAGATCGGGCGCTCCGAGCTCCTGTTGCAGCCAATCGGCCGATACGATGAAACGGCTCTTGTCCGCGGTCATGATATTCCTTCTCCTACTCAGACATGGTCAGGCTTCGTCACCGGGCGATCCGAAGCGGATACGGAACCGGCGGTTCTCCTTGCCCTTCTTTTCGATCTTGGCAATGTATATGGAGCCGACTTCCTGCGTCTCGGACACATGTGTGCCGCCGCAGGGCTGGCTGTCAACGGCCGAGTTTTCGCCGATGCAGACAAGGCTGACACGGCCGAGCCCGACCGGCGGGCGGACATTCTTTGATTTGACCAGCCCCGGATTGGCGGCAAGCTCTTCGTCGGTGATCCACTGCAGGTAGACCGGATGGTTTTCATGGACGAGCGCCATCATCTTTGCCGTCACCTCGTCCTTGTCGATCGTCTCCGACATGTCGAAATCGACGCGACTATCATCCACGCCGACAGCAGCACCGGTGATCGGGTAGGGGCAGACGACGGAAAGCAGATGGCAGGCGGTATGCATCCGCATCAGTTTGTAGCGCCGCTGCCAGTCGATGTGCAGCACGAGTTTCTCGCCCGCTAACGGCTGGACCTCGCCCTCGAGCGGCACGTGAACGATAATATCCTTCGTCATTCCATGCCTGGTCTGGCCAAGCGCGATCTTTGATCCGTCGGAACGCTCCAGGAAGCCGGTATCGCCCGGCTGGCCGCCAGACGTCGCATAGAAGCAGGTCTGGTCGAGTTCTATGCCCCCGTCCTCGTGAATGGCGGTGACGACGGCTTCAGCCGTAGAGAGATAGAAATCGTCGCGATAAAGGGCATTCACCAGCATGGAGGCTCACGTTATATTTTCATAGGGAATGGAAATATCGGGATTGCCGGTCAGCCATGCGGGAACCGGCAGACCTTTCGACTTGAGGAAATCGGGGTTGAAAAGCTTCGATTGATACCGGTTGCCGTAGTCGCAAAGGATCGTCACGATCGTGTGGCCAGGCCCAAGATCGCGGGCAAGCTGGACGGCGCCGGCGATATTGATGCCCGTCGAGCCACCGAGGCAGAGACCCTCGTGCTCCACCAGGTCAAAGACGTAGGGTAAAGCCTCGGCATCCGATATCTGGTAAGCAAAATCGGGCGTGAAGCCCTCGAGGTTGGCGGTGATCCGTCCCTGGCCAATGCCTTCGGTGATCGACGAGCCGGTAGATTTCAGCTCACCGTTCTTATAAAACTCGTAGAGTGCTGCACCCTCGGGGTCGGCAATGCCGATCTTGATGTCCTTGTTGAAAGCGTGAAGGCCCATCGCGGTTCCGGCCAAGGTCCCGCCGGACCCAACGGCGCATATGAAGCCGTCGATCTTGCCGTCTGTATCCTGCCAGATTTCCTTGGCGGTGGTCTCGATATGGGCCTGCCGATTGGCGACATTGTCGAACTGGTTCGCCCAGATCGCGCCATTCGGGTCAGATTTGGCAAGCTGTTCTGCGAGTCGTCCGGAAACCTTCACATAGTTGTTCGGATTCTTGTAGGGAGCAGCGGGAACTTCGACGAGCTCGGCACCGAGAAGCTTCAGTGCGTCCTTCTTCTCCTGGCTCTGCGTCTCCGGGATCACGATGACGGTGCGATAGCCAAGCGCCTTCGCAACCAGCGTCAGGCCGATCCCGGTGTTGCCGGCCGTGCCCTCGACGATAACGCCACCGGGGCGCAATAGACCCTTCCTCTCGGCATCGCGAATGATGTAGAGCGCGGCGCGATCCTTGACCGACTGTCCCGGATTGAGGAACTCAGCCTTGCCGAGGATGGTCGAGCCAGTTGCCTCCGAGGCAGCCTTGAGCTTAATCAGAGGCGTATTGCCGATCGCTTCGAGGACTGTTGGGTGAACGCTCATGGAATCTGCCTTCTGTTGAACCCTAGTGTAGGAACCGCTTTTTCCCTTCACAAGCCAGGGATGACAAGAAAATCTGTTCTCCGCCGCGAACCGGCACGATAAAATTCGTTTTGCTTCCGAAGTAAATGGGTCGCGGTTTCGCTCGCCCAACTCATTGGCGATCCGATCGGCTGAAAGCAGCCACATTCACATGATATTTCGATGGGAAATAAAGCCGGAATAAACTTCCTGGCATCTCTTGCTGTCAGATTATATCCGCAGAGGAGCAAGCTATGCGCGATTTCATTGCCCGTCCCGAACATGGAATAGTCTGGATTTCCGGTGCCAGCTCCGGGATCGGGCGCGCATTGGCACTGAAGCTTGCTGCCGAAGGCTACAAAGTCGCCGCTACCGCCCGCAACCACGAAAAGCTGCTCGAACTCCAGACCGAGGCGCATGGTCTGAGTGGGAGCATCATCGTACTGGACGGCGACGTCACCGATGCAGCCGATATGGAGCACACGGTGGCTGCGATCGAATATCAGCACGGCAGTCTCGCAATGGCGATCCTGAACGCAGGCGTCAACCTGCCGGTCGACGGTGCGCATCTCAAGCATGAGGATTTTGATCGCAGCTTCGCAGTCAATCTGTCGGGCGTCGTCAACTGTCTGATCCCTGCCGTTCGCCACATGAGGATGAAGGGGCAGGGGCAGATCGCCATCGTCGCCTCAGCCACGGGCTACGGCGGCCTACCGACGAGCGCTGCCTATGGCGCAACAAAGGCGGCGCTGATCAACATGGCCGAAAGCCTGAAATTCGATTTCGACAAACTTGGCATCCGCATCCAGATCATCAATCCCGGCTTCGTCGATACTGACGCCACCAGACAAAACCGATTTCCGATGCCCGATCTCGTTTCGCCCGCAGTGGCGGCAGATGAGATTGCCGCGGGGCTGAAATCGCTGGCTTTCGAAATTACCTTTCCAAAGGGCTTCACCTACAAGCTCAAACTCCTCCGGCTGCTGCCCTACAGCCTCTATTTTCGGCTCGTCAGCCGTTTCACCGGCTGGGGAGAAAAGCCGAAGGCGTCCCCCCACACGGCACCACATCCGGCTGAGTAACGGCACGACCATCGCGCGGCAGCGATGATGTCCCCCTGAAACCTTGCATGTTTCCAGCGACTTATGAGTGTATTGCGTCGCCGGATCAACGCTTCGGCGCAAATGGAAATACGCCGCAAGCCGTCCCGACAGTGCCCACGACATTTCGACCCGCGACGCGAGGTTTGGGCGGGTTTGTCACCGTTCTGTAATGCAAATTCGGTAGCTCTCCAGCCAACTGAAAGGCAAGGAAGAACCCCATGGCAGAAATCCGCATCGAGCAGGTCCGCAAGTCCTACGGACACAACAAGGTCGTCCATGGCGTCGACCTCAATTTCCGCTCGGGCGAGTTCGTCGTGATCCTTGGACCATCCGGCTGCGGCAAGTCGACGCTGCTTCGCATGATCGCCGGTCTCGAAGACATTACCAGCGGCGAGATCGTGATCGACGGCAAGGTCGTCAATCAGTTGGAGCCGCGTGAGCGCGGCTGCGCCATGGTCTTCCAGAACTATGCTCTGTATCCGCACATGGATGTGGCCGCCAATATGGGCTACGCGCTGAAGGTTGCCGGCGTGCCCCGCGAGGAGCGCGACCGCCGCATCAAGGAAACCGCTCGCATCGTCGGCCTCGAGGATTTCCTTGACCGCAAGCCGGGCCAGCTGTCGGGCGGCCAGCGCCAACGTGTCGCCATGGGCCGCGCCATCATCCGCGAGCCGAAGGTCTTCCTTTTCGACGAGCCGCTGTCCAACCTCGACGCCAAGCTGCGCGTTCAGATGCGCGTCGAAATCCGCCGCCTGCACAAGCGCCTGTCGGCAACCTCCGTCTTCGTCACCCATGACCAGGTCGAGGCCATGACGCTCGCCGACAAGCTGGTCGTCATGTACAAGGGCAACGTCGAACAGGTCGGCACGCCGCTCGACGTCTACAACAGGCCACGAACGCGCTTCGTCGGGTCGTTCATCGGTTCTCCTGCGATGAACTTCCTGGAGGGAAGTTTTGCAGCCAACGGCACGCATTTCATCTTCGACGGCATTCCGATCGCGATCGATCCGTTAGTCGGCAAGGCAAATGCCGGTAAGCCGGCGGCCCTCGGCATCCGGCCCGAACATGCCCGCATGGTTCCAGCCGGCACGCCGAACAGTGTCCCGGCGACGGTCGATTTCGTCGAGGAGCTCGGTGCCGGCCGGGTCATTCATTCCGATATCAACGGCTCGAATTTCGCGCTTAGCGTCACCGATCACACGTCCGGCGAGACAGGTCAGTCGATCGCCCTGCAATTGCCCCTGGAGCACATCCACTTGTTCTCCAGCGAAACCGGCATCCGCCTTGATACGGCATCCGCCGTTGCGCCAGTGAAAGACCTAGTTTCCTAAAAGCCAGACAGACGTCGCCTCCAAATATTAGCCGCCGGAAGTTCGCTTCGGCGGCTTTTTGCTGCCTGTGCAACAAGGGCCTCAAAACGGCAAATGGCGAACCTTTCGGTCCGCCATTCGGAAGTCAAATCGCGATCGGATTGCGGCTTACTTCTCAGTAGCAATCAAGCCGCGAACGAACCAGCGTTGCATCAGGACGACCACCAGGAGCGGCGGCAGCATGACAATTAGCGTCCCTGCCATCGCGATGTTCCATTCGGGCACGCCGCCAATGTTCGGGATCAACTGCTTGAGTTCCGTCACCGCCGTCGAATGAGACGGATCGGTGGTCACGAGCAGCGGCCAGAGATACTGGTTCCAGGCCCACAGGAACATGATGGTGCCGAGTGCCGCCATATTGGTGCGCGACAGCGGCAGCAGGATATCGACGAAGAAGCGGAGTGCCCCTGCGCCGTCCATGCGGGCAGCCTCGGTCAATTCATCCGGAATGGTCAAGAAGAATTGACGATAGAGGAAGGTTCCGGTCGCCGTTGCGACCAATGGCAGGATGAGGCCGGGATAGGAGTTCAACAGCCCGTAGCTCATGGACACTTGAATACCGGAGACTTTCTCGATTAGCCAGGTGATCCCGGTGACATCGAGGATTGCCTGATAGGGCGTCAGCACGTTCGCGGCGACCGCATAGGTAGGGATGATACGCACTTCGAGCGGCAGCATCAGCGTGATGAAAATCAGCCAGAAGATGACCGTGCGCCCGGGATAGCGGAAATACACGATCGAAAAGGCAGTGAGCGCCGAAACGATCACCTTGCCCGCCGCAACGCCAGTGGCAAAGATCAGGCTGTTCAACAGCTTTGGTCCGAGGTTCGCCTCGGTCCATGCAGTCTTGATATTGTTCCAGAAGTCGCTGCCGGGAATGAGCGGCATGGGCACCTGGTTGACGTCATGCAGGTTATGCGACGAGGCGATCACCACGATCACAAGCGGCCCAACGGCAAGCAGGAAGCCGATGAACAGGATCACATGGGTCGCGAAATTCAAAATGGGTGTGCGTTCGACCATGGTCGCCTCAGTTGTAGTGGACGCGCCGCTCGATGAAGCGGAACTGGAAGATGGTCAGGATGACGATCAGGATCATCAGGATGATGCTCTGTGCCGCTGCACCGGAATAGTCGAGACCCCTGAACCCGTCGAAATAGATCTTGTAGACCATCAGATTGGTTGAATTTGCCGGACCGCCGCTCGTCATGATGTCGACGATGCCGAAGGAATCCTGGAAGCTCTCGGTGATGTTGATGACGAGCAGGAAGAAGATCGTCGGGGTGATCAGCGGAAACTGGATATCCTTGAAGCGCCGGAGTACGCCCGAGCCGTCCATCGCCCCCGCTTCGATCAGCGACCTGGGAATGGACTGGAACGCGGCCAGGAAGAAGATGAAATTGTAGCCGACATACTTCCAAGAAAAGGCGATGATGACGGAAGCCATGGCATCTGCGCCGTCGAGGCCCGGGTCCCAGAAGCCGGGCCACCAATGGTTGACGACGGACATGAAGCCGGCTTCGGGCGCCAGGATGAAGCGGAAAGCCATTGCCAATGCCGGCGCAGCAATGCCGTAGGGCCAGACCAGCACGACGCGGTAGAATTTCGATCCCTTGAGCTGGCGATCCGTCAATGCCGCGAGCACTAGCCCGATCGTCATCGCCAGGCCGGTGCTGATTGCGGCAAAGACCATGCTGCGAACAATCGAATTCCAGTAGTCGGCGCTGCTGAGGAGCAAGCGAAAGTTATCGAGCCCGACCCACGTATTGCCGCCGCCCCAGGGCTGTTGCAGCGTCAGCGACCAATAGACCGCCTGGCCGGCAGGCCAATAGAAGAAGGTAAAGATGAGAAGCAGCTGCGGTACCGCGAAGAGGATACCGATCGTTCCCTTGTTGAATGTCGTACGTTTTTCCATCGCTTCTTCCGGCGGCCTGTCAGGCATCACGCGCCTGACGAAATAACAAAGACGCCGCCCGTCGAGGAAACCCGAGGGCGGCGCGGCTTTATCATCGATCAGGGAAGGGTCTTGCCCTTGTAGGTCGCTTCGAAGCGCTCGAGAACCTGATTGCCGTTGGCAACGAGATTGTCGATGCCCTGCTGCACGGTGACCTTGTTGGAGAAGATCGCCTGCATCTGATTGGCAAATTCGGCGCGGATCTGCGTGAAGTTGCCGAGGCGAATGCCGCGGGTGATCGGCGTCGGCTCGGAGGCCGTCAGGCTGGCGATGGCGACTTCGCGGCCCTTGAAGGGGGCCTTATCGTAGAAGCCCGTCGACTTCATATAGTCGAAGCCAGACTTGGTGACGGGGATATAGCCGGTGTTGGTCGACCAGAACAGAGCGGTCTTCGGGTCGTGGATGAAGTTCAAGAATGCTGCGGCACCCTTGTATTCGGCAGCAGACTTGCCGGAGAGGACCCACAGCGAAGCGCCGCCGACCAGCGAGTTCTTGCGCTCGGTGCCGGCATAGACTGGAAGTTCAGCCACATCCCAGTTCATGCCTGCCTTCTGCGTCTTGGTGACCGAACCGTGGTCGCCGACCGACGTCATGATCATCTGGCAATCGCCCGATGCGAAGGCCTGGACCATGTCCTGGCCGAGATCCTTCGATTTGATCTTGATGAGGCCCTGGTCGTACCAGCCCTTGAGATCGGTGACATATTTAACGAACGAGGTCTTGTTGACGGTCAGACGGGCGTCGAGGCCGTCATAGCCGTTATTCTGGGTGGCGATCGGCTGGTTATGGATCGCGGAAAACTGTTCCATGATCTGCCAACTTTCGAGGCCGCTGATGTTAATCGCCATCGGGCATTCGTAGCCGGCTGTCTTGAGCGCCTTGAGGTCCGCGCCGACATCTTCCCAAGTTTTAGGAGCTTCGGTCTTGCCGATCTTGGCGAAAGCGTCTTTGTTCCAGTAGAGCAGAGCAGTCGAAGAATTGAACGGGAAGGAAAGCAGCTCGCCCTTCGACGTCGCATAGTAGCGGCCTATGCCGGGGAAATAGTCGTTCCAGTCGATCTTGTAACCGTTTTCAGCCATCAGCTTACCGGCCGGATAATAGGCGCCCGAGAGCATCATGGTAGCGGTGCCTGCGTCGTAGACTTGGACAACGGTCGGCTGCTTGCCGGCGCGGAAGGCGGCGATGGTGTTCTGCAGGGCTGCGTCGTAGTTGCCTTGGCTGGTGCAGGCAACCTGATAATCGGTCTGCGAATCGTTGAAGTTTTTGCACATCGTCTGCACGACGCGCTCGAGGTCGCCCGAAAGACCGAACCAGAAATCGAACTTGACGGGCTCAGCTGCAGCCGGCATCGCCAGCGCAAGGCTCATCCCGGCGGCAGCCATTGCTGAAAGGCAACGTCCAGCATTGGGCATACCTTTGAATACATTCAATTTTGGCATAATTTTATCTTCCCTCTTCAAGGCGCATGACCGCAGCCTGCGCAAGCCCGTGGCAGCGGCGTTATAGACAAGCTGTGTGACAGTTTGTTGTGAGGTTTCGCCGTCGCCATCGAGAGCCTCAATGCCCTTGGAAAGCAGCGTCAAAGGCAGCTGTTCTACGGCTCCGCGGGCTGCATTATTTATTTATATATTCTCGGTATAGAGCATGCTGCGGAGCGGAGTGGAAAGGGATGGGCGAATTTTTCCAAAGCAGGGCAGGCAAGCAGCTCTTGATACTATTAGGGGTTGGCGTCGTCCTGTGGATTTTGGGATTCGAATTCCGCTTCCACCGGAACCTGTTGCAGTTCGTGGAGACCTTCCGCAGTGCCGACGCCATCATTCTCGCCGTCAAGATCGCCTGCGCGATGAGCGTCATCTACTCCGCCTTGCGGATCTACGATTTGCGCAAGGAAATGGACCTCAGAACCGCCGCCGAAGCGCGCGCCGACTGGACAGCGACGCACGACCACCTGACGAAGCTCCCAAACCGCTACGCTTTTGAACGCGCGAAGATTTCGACCGAACGCGGGGAAGAACTCGATCCTGCAAGCATCGCGCTATTCTCTGTCGACCTGGATGGCTTCAAGAAAGTAAACGACCTTGTGGGACACAAGGGGGGCGATGCGCTGCTGGTTGAGGTTTCACGGCGGCTCAGTGCTTTTGCCGACCCGTCGAGTGTCTATCGTTTCGGCGGCGATGAATTCATCATCATCGCGCGGGGGTTGACGCTGGCGAAGGAGGCTGCCTTCGCCGGGATGATCATCCAGGCGATCACGCGGCCCATCATGATCGGCAGTTTTGTTGCCGAGGTCGGGGCCAGCGTCGGTTATGCCCGCCTGCCGGATCACGGACAAACGTTGGAGGATGTTGCGCATTGCTCCGATGTCGCCATGTATGAGGCCAAAAGCACCGGCCCGAACCACGCGTTCGCATTCAATCCGTCGATGCAGGATAAGGCGACGGAGCACGCTCGCTTCGAGACCAAACTCCGCTCAGCCATTGAAGCCGGCGTGATCAAGCCGCACTATCAGCCGCTGATCGATCTGCGCACCGGTCAAATTTGTGGATTCGAGGCGCTGGCGCGCTGGACCGATGAGGATGGCCAGAACATTCCGCCGCTGAGTTTTATCGGCGTCGCCGAGGAAACCGGGCTGATCACCGACCTCTTCAAGCAATTGCTCGCACAGGCGTGCCACGACGCCCGGTTTTGGCCTGAGAACGTCATTCTGTCCTTCAACGTGTCACCGGTACAGATGGAAGACCGCCTCCTGGCGTCGAGGATCCTGAGGATTTTGGAGGGCGCGGGGCTTGCGCCGCAGCGACTCGAGATCGAGATCACCGAGAATGCCCTGATTGACGATCCCGACCTTGCAGCCCTAATCATCGACGAACTGCATCAGGCGGGCGTCCAGATCGCACTTGATGATTTCGGCACCGGCTATTCAAGCCTGGCGCAGCTTGCCCGCTACAAGTTCGACAAGATCAAGATCGACAAGAGCTTCGTGGCCACCTATGGCGGCGACGAGCGCCAGGAAAAGATCATCCGGGCCATGCTCGGGCTTGGCCGCAGCCTTAATATCAAGACGACGGCGGAGGGCATAGAGGAGCATAGCCAGCTCGCTTATCTGCTAAGCCATGGCTGCGATATCGGCCAAGGCTACATTTTCGGCAAGGCAATGCCGGCATCCGAAGCGCTGCAGTTTCTCGGTGAGCGCGACGCCATCCTGTCTGCTTAATGAGCAAACGATCACGAAAACGTCACCGGCAGTTAGGGAACCATGTGCCTTAACGTCGCGTTCTAGCTTCGTTAATTCCCATTGAGGTGTAAAATGCGAAACCTATTGCTTGCTTCCGCCGTCGCCGTCTCGACGGTTCTTTCTTTCGGCGCTGCTGCCCAGGCTGACACGATGTACGGCCATACGACGCACTATGACCATCACATGCACAAGCATTGCGTAATGAAGTCTGTCAAACATCGGGATCATCACGGTCACTGGGTCTGGACGAAGCAAAAGGTCTGCCATTGACCGACATTCGCTTGAAGTGATCGATCTTCAGACAAGCTCTGGCCCATCTGGGGCCAGAGAACAGGGTTCAGCCCCGGCGACGGAAGCAACCGCTCTTCATCGGTGTTCTAAAAAAGAGCGACTGCCTATTTATGGTCCCCGCCAGGTGTCTTGGAAAACTTAAAGAGGAAATTTTCCAATGCGAACCAGCCAATAGCCACAAATATTGCGTTAAATTATGAAACGGCAGCAATTATACCAACAGTATTATGCTCCCATAGAGGTTGAGAACCTCAACAACTAGCATCATCTAGTGGCAATAGATTCGATCTATATTTAGATGTTACTTAAATTCGCCATGTCTCAAATAGAGGAAGATTCGTTTCTGTTTCTATTGCTCACGCGGCCTGAATACATTTCAGAATTGCCCTCGGGCATGCCTTTGTCTACCGGTTCGGATGCAGCGAGAAGGCGCGGGTGCAAACTGCCGCGCCTCGATGATATAGGGCGGCTTCAAATCTCTGGAAAGGGTTTGGTATGGTTGGAGGCCTCGCCCGGAATTGAACCGGGGTACGAGGATTTGCAGTCCTCTGCGTCACCACTCCGCCACGAGGCCATCCGTAGTCATAATAAAGGCGAGTGATGGCGGGCGTTTAGAACGGATCGAAAAGGAGCGCAAGAGGTATGTTGGAAAAACGCTTCCGTCGCATTGAAAAAGTCCTGCATCGATCCGATTGCCGGTGAGCAATCATCGCTCGCGCTCGAACTCCTCAAGCCGATTTACGTCGCCGCCTTGCCCACCAGACGCCGGACCGCCGTCGCCAGCGGCGCACGATTGCCACATCCTGGGACAGGACCAGGAGCCCGAGCGGAAACATCCAGAAGCCGAGTATGGGAAGGAAGCCGAGAAAGCCACCGAACAGCAGTGCCACGCCGGTCGATATCCGGGCGATGCGGGATTTCGGAACAGGGATCCTGACGGACCCGAAAACGAGCCTGCCGCTACGATGATCCAGGCCAAAAGTCTTCAGCTTTCCGGGACTTTTCGCTTTGTCGCTTGCAGGAATTCCGGTAGGGTCTGTCATCCACAGGAGATGGTGAGCCGGTCGAATATTGCAAGGCGAAGACAGTTTTTTGAAAAAACCGCTTGGCAAATCGAGAAAGCATTTGTATTAGCCCACTCACGCCGCGACCAAGCGGTGTTCCCTGGTAGCTCAGCGGTAGAGCATTCGACTGTTAATCGACAGGTCGCCGGTTCGAATCCGGCCCGGGGAGCCAGTTTCTTCAGTTTTATACTGACTATATCAAAGAGGTCGATCTCGAGTGATCGGCCTCTTTTTCTTTGGGCTTCATTCACCGCATCCTGAGGCGGCGAGGTGACGTTGCCAATGAATCTCTCCGCGCGTGGCCGCGATGCCTTGAAAGCTTTGGCCCAGGCGACTAAGACACGAAGCACGACAGGCAACCCGGCTTTCCCATGGGGCACAGGACATGATGGATTTCGAAACAGCGCGCGTGAAGATGGTGGAAAACCAGATACGGACGACGGATGTCACGTCCCATTCCGTCTTGAATGCGTTTTTTGCCGTGCCGCGCGAAGCCTTCGTCCCGGAAAAATCGAAGATACTGGCCTATGTCGACAATGATATCGAAATTGCTCACGCGGAAGCCGGCAAGCACGCGCGTTTCCTGATGGAAGCGTCGCCGCTAGCAAAGCTGCTGCAGCTCGCCGCGATCACCCAAGGAGATGTGGCCCTCGAAGTCGGTGCCGGCACCGGCTACACCTCGGCGCTGCTATCCCGGCTTGCCAAATCCGTCGTGGCGCTCGAATGCGACGAAGGCCTTGCTGAAAAAGCAACAAACACCCTGGCGGCGCTTGGCTGCGGCAATGTCATTGTGGTCACCGGCGAGCTCGCAAAAGGATACTCGACCGGCGCGCCCTACGACCTCATCTTCATCAACGGATCGGTCGAGGAAGTACCGGCATCGCTCCTGGATCAGCTCCGCGATGATGGCCGCCTGGTCGTCGTTCGGGGCTATGGCAATTCGGCGCGCGCCACCGTCTTCGTTCGCGAACACGGCGCCTTTTCGGAAAACGTGTTCTTCAATGCCTCCGTCAAGCCGCTTCCGGGCTTTTCGAAGACAAAGGAATTCGTCTTCTGATCGGCGATCGGCGAGTTGTGAATTTGCTTGAGATCGGGCGCTTCTGGCGCCCGTTTCTCGTTTTGCCCGAGTAATCTCCGCGGCCCGCTGGACATCGGCGATAAAACTGTGCATCGCGGCATTATGTTGATTCGCGGTGATTTTTTTCCCCGGGAGAGTATCCTAAGGTGGCGATGATTCGGGTGCCGACGTCAGGGATTCCGGGTGCTGTTTCAAGGATATCGGGGATAAATATGGCTCAGCCAAATGTAGCGCGTGAACCGTCCATGGAAGAGATTCTGGCATCGATCCGCAAGATCATCGAGAGCAACGAGCCGGGCGCCGGCAATGCCATATCGCCATCCTTGCCGCCGGTCTATGCGGCGTCTGACGAGGATGCCAATGATATTCACCTGACCGTGGACGACGAATTGGTTTCCGCCGACTTCGACGAAGCGCCGCCGCGCTTTATCGCTGCCCATTCACAAAGTGCCGCTCGCGAACAGGAAGCGCCGCCGGTCCGCGCAATGTCGCTTGCCGACGTTGCAGCCCGCGTCCGCGCCGCGTCTGATCGCACCGCTGTTCAATCACACCTTTCGCGGGAAGCGCTGCCGCCGCGCGAGTTGCCGCCCGCCATGGCTGCCCGTTTTGCCGAAGCACGGCTGGAGCCGGCGGCCCAGTCGTCGCTTCGTTCTGTCGTCGTTGATGCCTCGCCGGCTGATCCCGCGCCGGCAGCCGCACGGCAGCCCGAGGTGGTCGTTCCCATTCGACCGGTCGAACCAGCGCCTGAGGACAGCCGAGAGGTTGCGAGATACACTCATCCGGTCTCGGAAACCGCAGCCACCGTAGAGCCTATAGCGGCTGCCACGGCTGCGCCGGTGCAACAATCGACGCAGCAAGCCGCTACTACGCCGGCTCAGGAAAACCGCTTTCTGCCGCAGGTTCAGGCAGAGGTGCAGCAGGTTCTTTTGTCGGAAGCAGCAGGCGAACAGATCGCGCGATCGTTCGGCGAGCTTGCTGCTGCGATCGACGGTAGCGAGCGTCGCTCTCTTGATGAGATCGCGCAGGATATGCTGCGCCCGATGCTGCAGGACTGGCTCGACGACAACTTGCCGACCCTGGTCGAGCGTCTCGTCCGTGAGGAGATCGAGCGTGTCGCCCGCGGGCCGCGCCGCTGATTGAATTCGGCCAACAATAGCAGCCGCTCCGCGCCGTGGAGCGGCTTTTTTATTGACTTGCCGACGGCTTTATTGACTTGGTCATACCCATCCTATTTACAACGCTCATCAATACAAATCGGATACTGGCCAGAAAAATGCTCGACAAAACCTATGATTCCACTGCGGTAGAACCCAAGATCGCCAAGAAATGGGATGAGGCCGACGCTTTTCGTGCCGGTGCGAACGCCAAGCCGGGCGCCGAGACCTTCACGATCGTCATTCCGCCGCCGAATGTCACCGGTTCGCTGCATATGGGCCATGCCCTGAACAACACGCTTCAGGACATCATGATCCGTTTCGAGCGCATGCGCGGCAAGGATGTCCTGTGGCAGCCGGGCATGGATCACGCGGGCATCGCAACCCAGATGGTCGTCGAACGTCGGCTTATGGAGCGCCAGCAACATCGTCGCGACATGGGGCGCGACGCCTTCATCGAGAAGGTCTGGGAGTGGAAGGCCGAATCCGGCGGCTTAATCTTCAATCAGCTGAAGCGTCTCGGCGCTTCTTGCGATTGGTCGCGTGAGCGCTTCACCATGGACGACGGATTGTCCGAGGCCGTCCTCGAAGTCTTCGTCAGCCTCTACAAGGAAGGCCTGATCTACAAGGACATGCGCCTCGTCAATTGGGATCCGAAGCTCCTGACCGCGATTTCCGATATCGAAGTCGAGCAGATCGAGGTTAAAGGCAATCTCTGGTATCTGCGCTATCCGCTGGAGCCGGGCGTTACCTATCAGCACCCGATCGCATTCGACGAAGAGAGCAAGGCGAGCGAATGGGAGACCCGCGACTATCTCGTTGTCGCAACGACACGCCCGGAAACCATGTTAGGCGATAGTGGCGTTGCCGTCCATCCGAGCGATGAGCGCTACAAGCTGCTGATTGGCAAGCATGTCATCCTGCCGATCGTCGGGCGCCGGATCCCGATCGTCGCCGACGAATATCCCGACCCGACCGCCGGTACCGGCGCCGTCAAGATGACCCCCGCACACGATTTCAACGACTTCGACGTCGGCAAGCGCCGGGGCCTGCGGGTCATCAACGTGCTTGCGGCGGATGGTTCGATCACCATAAAGGACAATGAGGATTTTCTCGAAGGTCTCGACAATCCCGCAGCGTTGCACGGCGCCTGGGATGAGCTGGAGGGCAAGGACCGGTTCGAGGCGCGAAAGATCATCGTGCGCATCCTCGAAGAGGCCGCTCTCGTCGACAAGATCGAGCCGCACAAGCACATGGTGCCCCATGGCGACCGCGGCGGCGTTCCTATCGAGCCGCGGCTGACGGAGCAATGGTACGTCGATGCCAAGACCATGGCCGAACCGGCCATTGCGTCGGTCCGCGACGGCCGCACTAGGTTTGTGCCGAAGAACTGGGACAAGACCTATTACGAATGGATGGAGAATATCCAGCCCTGGTGCATTTCGCGCCAGCTATGGTGGGGTCATCAGATTCCGGCATGGTATGGGCCTGATGGCCAGGTCTTCGTCGAAAAGACCGAGGAAGAGGCCCTCCAGGCGGCGATCCAGCATTACCTCTCGCACGAAGGCCCGATGAAGGCCTACGTCGAGGAACTGCTGGAGAACTTCAAGCCGGGCGAGATTCTCACCCGCGACGAAGATGTGCTCGACACCTGGTTTTCCTCTGCGCTCTGGCCGTTTTCCACGCTTGGCTGGCCGGAGGAGACGCCGGAGCTTGCCCGCTACTACCCGACGAATGTCCTGGTCACGGGTTTCGACATTATCTTCTTCTGGGTCGCCCGTATGATGATGATGGGGCTGCATTTCATGAAGGATGAAAACGGCGATCCCGTCGAACCATTCGGCACCGTCTATATCCACGCACTCGTGCGCGACAAGAACGGTCAGAAGATGTCGAAGTCGAAGGGCAACGTCATCGATCCGATCGAGCTGATCGACCAATATGGTGCGGACTCGCTGCGCTTCACGCTGGCCATCATGGCTGCCCAGGGACGTGACGTGAAGCTCGATCCGGCGCGGGTCGCCGGCTACCGCAATTTCGGCACCAAGCTCTGGAACGCGACGCGCTTTGCCGAGATGAACGGCGTGAAGAGCGATCCACATTTTGTGCCAGAGGCGGCCGAGCTTACGATCAACCGCTGGATCTTGACCGAGCTTGCCCGCACCGAGCGCGATGTCACCGAGGCGCTGGAAGCCTATCGCTTCAACGATGCCGCCGGCGCCCTCTATCGCTTCGTCTGGAACCAGTTCTGTGACTGGTATCTCGAGCTTTTGAAGCCTGTCTTCATCGGAGATGACGAGGACGGCAAGGCTGAGGCGCAAGCCTGCAGCGCCTATGTGCTGGAAGAGATCTACAAGCTGCTGCATCCGTTCATGCCATTCATGACCGAGGAGCTTTGGGAACATACGGCCGGTGAGGGTGCTGTTCGCGACGGACTGGTCTGCCACGCGCAGTGGCCATCGCCATCCTATGCCGACGATGTTGCCGCTGACGAAATCAACTGGCTGATCGATCTGGTCTCGGGTATTCGCTCGGTCCGCTCGGAAATGAACGTACCACCGGCTGCCACAGCGCCATTGGTGTTTATCGGCGCGAACAGCGTGACGCGAGAACGCCTTTACCGCCATGATGCGGCAATCAAGCGGCTGGCGCGCGTCGAAGCTGTCTCGCTGGCTGACACAGCTCCCAAGGCCGCCGCGCAGATCGTCGTCGCAGAGGCAACCGTCTGCCTGCCGCTCGGCAGCCTGATCGATCTCGATGCGGAAAAGAGCCGGCTGGAAAAGGCGATCGCCAAATCCGAGTCCGAGATCGCGCGTATCGTCGGCAAGCTGTCGAACGAGAAGTTCGTGGCGAATGCCAATCCGGATGTCGTCTCCGCAGAGCGTGATCGTCTCGAGGAGCTGGAAAGTCAGCTCTCTAGTCTGCAGGTTGCGCTTTCAAGGGTCAGCGAAGTGGGCTGACAGTCCACGGTCATTTGATGGGATCAAAAGGCATGCCAGGCGAGACCTGGCGTGCCTTTTTTGCGTTTTCGCGGCCGTTTGAACCCTTCCGTAGGTGAGAATCAGCTGCGACTGACGCCTCTCCAGTTTCGCCATGGCCCGTATATTACCCCTAAATGGCTAGGGGTTTTGTAAATCCAAACTGTTGTCAGTTTGTAACAATTGGCCAAGATGGTAGAATAGACTTCTATAATTTACTTATATTTGCGAATAAAAAGGTAAAAATGTTTAAATATTGCTCTCATTTTGCCTGCAAATCATTTTTTTACGTAAGTCGGTCATTATGTCGCAGAGCAGCAGGGGGTAGGCAGCAGATTGCCAAACTGAGTGAGCGCCTTAAGACGGGCTCCAAAGAATACAAAAACGGGGGAAGTGGCATGGGAAATCGTATCGTTTGGAGAGGCGCCTTGGCGCTTGCCGCCTATTCGGCGATCACAAACGTCGCCTTCGCAGGCGGGATCGAACGCAACGGCTATAACATCGATCGGCTGTTCGACACATCACGTTATGTCATCGATGGCGGCGTCACCTATGTCATGCCGGACCGCAAACTGAAGAATGTGAAGGACGTCAATCCGAAAAACGGCAATCTCAACCTCACTCGTCCAGACAGCGCCGATGACACGACGAACTATGCGGTCCCATATTTCAGTGCCAAGATTGGCATCACCGACGACGTTGACTGCATGTTCGACTACTCGGAGCCGTTCGGCGCCCATACCGATCCCGGCCTGAACTGGGCAGGCGCCAACTACGACGTCGAACAGAAGATCAGAACCCACAATTACGGCGCAACATGCTCTTACAAATTTGATGCGGGTCCAGGCCAGTTACGCCTGATCGGCGGCGGCTTCTATCAGGATGTGACGGGCTACAAGGAGCAGCTCGTAACGGTGCTTCCGGCGTCGCTGTCTAGTCTTTACGATGGAACGGGCAAGCTCAACGTGAGCGATCATGGCTGGGGTTGGCGCGCCGGTGCCGCTTACGAAATTCCGGAATATGCTTTCCGCGCCAGCCTCCTCTACAATAGCCAGGTGAAATACGACAATCTCTCCGGAACGGTGGATTTGACCCAGGTGCCGCATATCGCCGGCATTCCTGCCTTGTCAAACCCGGCGCTCGGCGTGGTGACGCCGGTTTACGGCTCGGCTACGGCGCCCGATTCGATCGAATTGAAGTTGCAGACCGGCATCGCGCCCGACTGGCTCGCATTCGGCTCGGTCAAGTGGACCAATTGGAGCGTCCTGCAGAGCGTCGCCTTCTGCCCGAAATCGACCCGCGGCAAAGTTTCGTGCAGCCCTGGAAGTTCTGTTGAACTGACCTCTCTTGATCTCCTCTATCGCGACGGCTGGACCATCAATGGCGGCATTGGCCATAAGTTCAATGACCAATGGAGCGGCGCTATCAGCTTGACCTGGGACGAAGGGACAAGCCAGGGCTACGGCACGCAGACGGATGTCTGGACGCTTGGCGCCGGCGTCTCTTACGCCCCGACGCAGCATGTCGAGTTTACGCTGGCCGGCGCGCTGGGGCTCATGACCAGCGGTCACTCCGGTACCGTCGTGTCGAACGGCGTCACCTATGGCAACGATGCGACCTACAGCTTCGGCAACGACGTCGTCGCAGCGCTCTCCACCTCGATGAAGGTGAAGTTCTAAGCAAACGCCGCCTGCACGACCGTGTCCGGGCGGCGAAAGCTTGTGCGAGCGCATTTGCCGGAGCCCGCTTCGCGGCTTGTCCGGTATTCGCCCGTCTTGACGCCAGATTCTCCCCAGTAATGCTCGTCGCAGGCCGCCGAATATACTCGGTTGCTCGTGCAAGCTTGCCCATATCGCATGCTTTCTTTGTGCTGAATCAGCAACACTCTTTTGCAACTGTTTGCGCCTCATTGCGGCGGTCCCAATTTGTCCATTTCCCGCCACAAAGAGAGCGCAGCGATACATCCGGGCTTGGGGTGAGCCACAGAAGAAAGTGCTTAAAACGTAAATGGTTCAGTTTTCACTTGTGCAGAACGAGCATTCCGGTGTCGGGGCAAACATTGCTCCCTTGGCGCCGAAAAATGGCTGTTGGCAAGGAAAACCCGGCGACCGGCAGGCTGCATCATCGCTTCTTCCGACAATCCGAATGGACGCAAGCGGCGCTTTTGGGCCGATGCGTCATGACGTGATTGCTGGTTTGGACACAATTTCCAGCTACGCTCGGAAATGTGGCGCCTGGCATTTTTTCGGCGCGATGCGATGGACGAGACGTGTGCAATCGATCGCCGATCTACCCGTGGCGATTGGTGGCGAAAGACAATACGAACCTCTCCTTGGAGAGGCATGGGCCGGGGGCAAGGTACGGGTTTCCTTTAATGGAACCCATGGTGGTTTGCCGGGCTGGGGGGAATACGTCGGGAAGCGGGGCGGTGCAGGGGGCATCGTCGCAAATCCGGATGAAGCGAAAGAAATTGGCTGCTATGCTTAAGTCCGAGTTCATATCAGTGAGAATTATGCTTCTGGGCATGTCGCTTGCCGTTTCTGCAGCGCTTGCGTCGCCCGCCGCTGCGTTCGACATCAACGCTGGCGTTACCAAGGAATCGGGGCCCTTCGACCTCTTCAAGTTCGGCTTCAAGGCCTATAAGAACGGCCAGAAGGAAGAGGCCATCGAGGCCTACAAATACGCCGCGGAAAAGGGCCACACGGGCTCGCGCTGGGCGCTTGCCAACATGTATGCCGACGGAGACGGCGTTGCTCAGAATGATTTCGAGGCTTTCAAGATCTATAGCGAGATCGCCCAGCAGGGTGTCGAGCCCGGTTCCGAAGACACCGGTTTCTTCATCAATGCATTGCTGGCGCTGGCAAGCTATTACAAGAGCGGCATTCCCAACACGCCTGTCAAAACCGACCTCAGCCAGGCGCGCCAGCTCTATTTCCAGGTTGCATCGACTTTCGGCATTCCAGAGGCGCAATTCCAGCTTGCGCGGATGATGCTCGATGGGGAGGGCGGGACACCAAACGTGCAGCAGGCTAAGAAGTGGCTGAACCAGGCGCGCAAGAGCGGCCATCCCGGCGCCATGTCCATCTTCGGCAATATTCTCTTCCAGGAAGGGCAGTCAGTACGCGGGCTTGCCTTTATGACGGCAGCGCTTGACAAGTGCAAGCCGAAGGATTGTTCGTGGATGCAGGATTTGCAGGAGCAGGCGTTCTCAATCGCAAACGAGAACGATCGACGGGTAGCGGTCTCCATGGCCCACCAACTCGATGTTGCCGGCGCGGAATAAGGTCGGCTTTCTAGCCGCTCATGCTGCGAAATCGAAATGCGCGACGACCGGCACGTGATCTGAGGGTTTTTCCCAGGCGCGAACATGCTTTTCTACCGCTGCTGCCGTCATGCAGTCGGCGGCCTCAGGCGATAGCATGAGATGATCGATGCGGATGCCGTTGTTCTTCGGCCATGCACCGGCCTGGTAATCCCAGAACGTATAGAGCTTGACGGCGTCCGACGTCGCGCGGATCGCGTCGGTGAAGCCGAGATTTTCAAGGCGGCGAAACGCCTGACGCGTCTGCGGCAAGAACAACGCGTCATTTTCCCAGACTTTCGGATCAAAGCAGTCATGGGGTTCGGGGATGACGTTGTAGTCGCCCGCAAGGATCAGCGGCTCCTCCAATGCCAACCTCTCCGCCGCAAAGGTCGAAAGCCGTTCCATCCATGCAAGCTTGTAAGTGTATTTCTCCGTATCGATCGGATTGCCGTTCGGCAGATACAGGCAGCAGACGCGCAGGGCGCGATTGCCGGGCACTGAGAACACCGCTTCGATGAAGCGCGATTGCTCATCCGCCTCGTCGCCGGGCAAACCGCGATTGACCTCGTCAGGCCGGACCTTCGACAGGATAGCGACGCCGTTGAAACCTTTCTGGCCGTGCGTTTCCACGTGATAGCCAAGCGCCTCGATCTCAAGCCGGGGAAACCCTTCGTCGACCGTCTTGATTTCCTGGAGGCAGACCACATCCGGATCGGAATCTTTCAGCCATTGGCAGAGGTTGTCGATGCGGGCTTTGATGCCGTTGATGTTCCAGGTGGCGATCTTCATGGACGGGTCGTTCCTCTGCTTCCAACTCTTTTAGCCGCAGCCGGCGACCTTGGCCACCCGCAACGTGTCAAAAGAAAACCGGCCCAGCGTGAAGGCGCAGGACCGGTTTGGATGGATCAGAAAAACTGAACGCTAGACCGAGAAACTCGTGCCGCATCCGCAGCTTGCGACCGCATTCGGATTCTTTATCTGAAATGACTGGCCGAGCAGATTGTCGATGAAGTCGATCTCGGAGCCTGCCATGTAGATCAACGACAATTTGTCGATCACGACTGTGGCGTTGCCCTTGGCGACAATGATGTCGTCTTCCGCGGGGCCTTCCGCCAGATCGAACTTGTAGGAGAAACCCGAGCAGCCGCCGCCTTCGACCGCGACGCGCAAAGCGCTCTTGCCGGCTTCGGCACCGACGATCGCTGCGATTCGCTTGGCGGCGGAATCCGAAAGGGTTACGTTTACTTCAGTCATGCATTCCTCCTGCCGGGGTCAAAATCCGGAGAGAACCAAATGTGATCCGCTTTCAAACGGCTGATAAGAATAGGGTTTATCATAAAAGCGCGACCCGCGACAGCAAACTGTTTCCAAATGCTGCGGGGCCCTGTCTTTGCCGTTTGTTGTCGATATAGGTATGAATGCAGAGAAGCGGCGTCAATGGGCAGACGCTGAATGGATGGATAATGACGATCGACAGGCATGCACTCGGTTTCGGTTATGGTGAAAGAGCGGTCTATGCGGCAGACCCATGGACCTCGCGCGGACGGCTTTACCAGGAGGCATCGAGCCCGACGCGCTCCGATTTCCAGCGCGACCGCGACCGCATCGTGCATACGACGGCCTTTCGCAGGCTGAAGCACAAGACCCAAGTCTTCATCGCTCAGGATGGCGATCACTATCGCACTAGGCTGACGCACACGATCGAGGTGGCGCAGGTCGCCCGGGCACTGGCGCGCGCCATGAGGCTAGACGAGGACCTCGCCGAAGGCGTTGCTTTGGTCCACGACTTTGGCCACACGCCCTTCGGCCATACCGGCGAGGACGCGCTGCACGAGGCGCTGCAGCCCTATGGCGGCTTCGACCACAATGCCCAGTCGCTACGCATCGTCACCAAGCTCGAGCGTCGCTATGCCGAGTTCGATGGCCTGAACCTGACATGGGAGACGCTGGAGGGGCTCGTCAAGCACAACGGTCCCTTGCTGACTGTTGATGGCAAGGGCACCCACGGCCCGGTGGCGCAGCCCATCCTCGATTATTGCGAGATCCACGACCTTGAGATCGCAAGTTATGCCAGCCTTGAAGCGCAGGTTGCTGCCATCGCCGACGATATCGCCTATAACACCCACGACATCGACGACGGCCTTCGCTCGGGTTATCTGAAATTCGAGATGTTGGAGGATATTCCTTTTCTGGCCGGGTTGATGGCCGAGGTAAGGGACCGTTATCCAGGCCTGGAGGCCAGTCGTTTCACCCATGAAATTATGCGGCGTCAGATCACGCGCATGGTGGAGGACGTGATTTCGGTCTGTCAGGCGGCACTTGCGGAGGTCGGGCCCGAAAGTGCGCAGGATGTTCGCAACGCGGGCCGCGTCATCGCCGGCTTCTCGAAGGAGATGGCCGAAACCGACAGGCAGATCAAGAAGATGCTCTTTACGCGCATCTACCGCCACCCGGATATCATGCGTATCCGCGCCGGTGCGGCGAAGATCGTGGCCGACCTGTTTCAGGCCTACATGAACGATCCGCGCCAAATGCAGAGCCACTACTGGGTCGACCATATTGCCGGTCTGGCCGATGCCGCGAAGGCGCGCCATGTCGGGGATTATCTTGCCGGAATGACGGATACATATGCGATCAGCGCCCACAAGCGGCTGTTTGACCAGACTCCTGATTTGCGATAGGCAGCGGGCGCCCAAGGACGTCCGACGGCGAATGCCTATGCGTGGAAGATACGATGAACCTTTTCACAGACTTCGAAGACAGAATTAAGAACGCTCTTGAACAGATTGATATCATCAAGGAAAAGCGATCGGAACTCGACTTCGGCCGTGTCGGTGTAGAGCCGCCGCGCGACGCCAGCCACGGCGATATCGCCACCAACGCGGCAATGGTGCTCGCCAAGGCCGTCGGCACCAATCCGCGCGCGCTCGCCGACATTATCAGTGTCAAGCTGAAGGAAGATCCCGATATTGACGCGATCTCCGTCGCCGGACCGGGTTTCATCAATATTCGTCTCTCCGTCGGCTACTGGCAGAAGTTGCTCGCCGCGATGATCGCGGACGGCGAGGCATTCGGCCGCTCGCAGGTCGGCGCCGGTCACAAGGTCAATGTCGAATACGTCTCCGCCAATCCGACAGGGCCCATGCATGTCGGCCATTGCCGCGGCGCCGTCATCGGCGACACGTTGGCCAACCTTTTGGAATTCGCCGGCTATGCGGTGACCAAGGAATACTATGTCAATGACGCCGGCTCACAGATCGACGTCTTGGCGCGCTCGGTCTTCCTGCGCTACCGTGAGGCGCTTGGCGAGCAGATCGGCGAGATTCCGGCCGGCCTTTATCCTGGCGATTATCTCGTGCCGCTGGGCAAGACGCTGGCTGCCGAGTTCGGCACCAAGCTCAGGGGAATGCCGGAAAGCCAATGGCTGCCGATCGTCAAGGACAAGGCGATCGACGCGATGATGGTGATGATCCGCGAGGATCTGGCGGCGCTCAATGTCAAGCACGACGTATTTTTCTCCGAACGCACGCTGCATGACAACGGCGCGGCTCCTATCCGCACGGCGATCAACGACTTGACCTTCAAGGGCTACGTCTACAAGGGCACCTTGCCGCCGCCGAAAGGACAATTGCCGGAGGACTGGGAAGACCGCGAACAGACGCTGTTCCGCTCCACGGAGGTCGGCGACGACATCGACCGCCCTCTGATCAAGTCGGACGGCTCCTATACCTATTTTGCCGCCGACGTCGCCTATTTCAAGAACAAGTTCGATCGCGGCTTCAGCGAGATGGTCTATGTGCTGGGCGCCGATCATGGCGGTTATGTCAAACGGCTCGAAGCGGTTGCGCGCGGCGTGTCCGATGGTCAGGCGAAACTGACGGTCCTGCTGTGCCAGTTGGTCAAGCTCTTCCGCAACGGCGAGCCGGTGAAGATGTCGAAACGGTCAGGCGACTTTGTAACGCTGCGCGACGTGGTCGAGGAAGTCGGCCGCGACTCCGTCCGCTTCATGATGCTTTACAGAAAGAGTTCCGAGCCGCTGGATTTCGACTTTGCGAAGGTGACCGAGCAGTCCAAGGACAATCCCGTATTCTACGTCCAATATGCACATGCGCGCTGCATGTCGATCTTTAGGCAAGCCAAGGAAGCCTTCCTAGACCTTGATATCGCCTCGCTTGACTTGGCCAAGGCGGTTGATGGCAGGATCGTCGACCCAACCGAGCTGCAACTCATCGCAAAGCTTGCAGAATTCCCGCGAGTCGTAGAGGCTGCGGCTCAGGCTCAGGAGCCGCACCGCATAGCTTTTTACCTCTTCGACCTGGCAAGTTCGCTGCACGGACATTGGAACAAAGGTAAAGATTTTCCGGAATTACGGTTTGTTAACGATAAAAACCGAGAATTGACCATTGCCAGACTTGGGTTGGTGCACGCAGTCGCGTCGGTTTTGAAGTCAGGGCTCGGTATAACCGGGACCGCTGCGCCGGATGAAATGCGATAAACGTCAACATTTACCCACATTGAGCTGGCATTAGTGTGTGCAGTTGTGGGTGGATAAGTAATGGCTGAAAAACAGTTGGCGTATCGTACAGACGGTAAGGACGAGATCTTTGCGGAAGATGATCCGCTTGCGGAGCTTGCTCGTATCGTCGGCTTCGAGCCTCGCCCGTCAGCGCCGCCTACGCCCGCCAATCAGCGACATGAGCCGGCTTTTGATCTCGAGGATGAACTTCTTCGCGAATTCGAACGATACGACGTCCCGCGTAAAAGCTCGGTCGACGAAATCTCGATTGTGCCCGAAGATGAGACGATCTACGGCGAGGCGGCTTATTCTCAGCCGGGCAACGAGAACGTTCCGCCCGCCGAACCTCATCACCACGTCGAGCCAGAATTCGCCGAACTGTCACCCGAGACTGACGGTCCTTATTTCGAACCTGAGGTCCTGGTCGAAACCCACGAAGATGCGTATCCAGGCGAACAGGTAGAAGAGGCGCCGGCAGCGGAAGCCGCTTTGGACCCTGCTGCCGACACATATTCCGCCATTTCCGAGCCTGCTGAGCCCGAGCCTGCTGTTGAGCCGGTTGCTCGCGACCTTGCGGATGAATTGGAGCTGTCGATCGGCAATGCGCCGGTCGCCCGCCCGGTAACGCGCACGCCGCAATGGGCCGCGGCGAGCATTCGACTGCCGCTCGCCAATTTCAATGCCCCGCGCAAGCAGGAACCACCACCCGTCGAGCCGATCGCACCAGCCGAGGAAGTTCGCGTGGCAATCCCGGCCGAGCCTCAGCCCGAACCTCAGGCTGAGATTGCCGCGGCGCTTGATAATCACGAATCCGCTATGGATCATGACTTCGGGCAGGCATCCACGCTCGGCTTCCCGGCCGAGCAGGACCGTCATGAAGGTCCTGTGCCGGAGCAGCCTGCTGCCATTCCGTCGCCGGTTGTCGAAGTGCCGATCTTCGATCTTGCCGCCGCGGCCGAGCACGGCGACGTGCAGGCGGATGCGGCCTTGACCCAGCCGGCTTACGAAGTCCCATCCGCTACCGGTGTCGATGATTTTGACGATCTCTTAGCTGACGTTTCGCGCTATCCGGTGCCGTCGCGTGGCGAATCCGCGCCGAGGGAAGAGCCGCAGTTCAGTGCCGTTTCCGCACAGCCAGCGGCCCAGTCTGCCGCAATTGTTCCGGAGCCGCCGAGTGTAGACGAAGGACTGGCCGCCGCGACGTCCGACGATCCCTTCGCAGATTTCGATTTCGACTTTGAAGGCATCGAAATGGAACTGGCGGAGCTGGATTTCAGCGAGCAGAAGAACGCTCCCGCACAGTCCATCATTGCTGATAGTCAGGCTCGCCTCGTTGCCGCCGAGCCGGCGCCGCAAAGGTCGCTGGCAACGCCGCTGGCTACCCCTCGGATCGTCCAAGCCGTGCGCCCCGAATTGGCTGCGCGTCCTGCATCTGCGCCGATCTTGACGCTGCCGCCGTCCGCAGCGCCTGCTCCACCGCCGCCAGCGACGCTTCCGGTATTTGATTCCGAACAGCCCTTGCCGTTCGATCCGACGGAAATCACTGACACGGAGGACCGGCTGGAAACATTCGACGGCACGTCCGTCCCTTCTCTGCCGCATGTCGAAAAGGAAGAGCCAGTCGTCGTTCCACATGAATACGACTTCGACATCGATGCCGAACTGGCAAACCTCTTCAGTCAGCCTGCGAAGGAGGCAGCCCCTCAAGCGCTAAAGGCAGCGCCAGCTGCCGCACCGCGCGCGGCCGATGCCGCGATGACGAACCCGACCGGCAAGCCAGGCGGAGAACTCGATGAGTTCGAGAAGGCGCTGGAGGAAGACTTCCGTCGCAGCTTCACCGAACCGCAGGAGCAGCCGGCCGATAACGTCGCTCGCATGACGCTGGAGTCCTCGAGTGTCACCACCGATCGCCGCCGTGCCCGTTCCATGCGTGGCTTCGCAGTTGCCGCCGCTGCCGTGCTCGTTCTCGGTGCCGGCGCCTATGGCGTTCGTGGATTTCTCTTTCACGGTTCGTCGCTTGGCCTGTCTTCCGGCGATCCGCGCGTGATCACGGCTGACAAGGAGCCTGTTAAGGTCGCTCCGGAAAATCCCGGCGGCAAAGTGGTTCCAAACCAGGACAAGGCCGTCTACGACCGCGTAGCTGGCGACGCAACGCAGCCCCCGAAGCAGAAGCAGCTTGTTTCGTCGAATGAGCAGCCGGTCGACGTCGTCCAGAAGACGCTCATTCCCGAAGCAATGTCGCCCGACGACAACGACGGCGCAGTGGCCGACACCAATGGCCCGGTGACGGCAACGCCGGTCGGTGAGACCCAGGATCCGCGCCTGTTGCCTGGGCAAGGCAATTCGACCGACAACGCGGCCGCAGCCGGCGATCAGGAAAATGCGCCATCGGTGTCGCCGCGCAAGGTGCGCACGATGATCGTCAAGCCGGATGGCACGCTTGTCGCCCGCGACGAGCCGGCCCCGACCGCGGACAATAGCGCCAAGACACCGGCGCCGACCGCAGCCAAGCAGCAGGCTTCTGCGGCTCCCGCTCGGCCCGTAACCCCCACGGCAAACGCCGCCCCGGCTGCAAGCCAGGTCGCATCCACCAGTTTGCGCGCAACAGAATCTGGCAACGCGGCTTCGTCCACGCATTCCGACGCTCCCGAAAGCGATGCCGCCAGCGCCGAAAGCACGCCGATCCGCGTCGTTAAAACCACGAAGATCGGCGATACGGCCGCAGCCACGGCACAGGCTTCCGATACGGCTCCGGTCCCGTCCGCCCGCCCCGCGCAGCCTGCCGCCGCTGCGAAGGCTGCTGTTCCGCCGAAACAGACGGAGGTTGCTACCGCAGCGCCTGCTGCAAAGCAGGCTCCGGCTGCGGCTCCAGTGCAGAAGCAGGTTGCCTCAGCCACGCCGGCAACAGCAACTGCCTCAACGGCAGCCGCAAGCGCAGGTGGCTACGTCATGCAGATCGCCTCGCTGCCGTCTGAAGAGGAAGCCAAGCGCTCCCAGGCCAACTTGATGGCCAAGTTCGGCAGCATCATCGGCGGCCATGCCATCGAGGTCCGCAAGGCCGAGATTTCCGGCAAGGGCACCTACTACCGGGTTCGCGTCGCTGCGGGCTCAAAGGACGACGCGGCGGCCCTGTGCGTTCGCTTCCGTGCCGCCGGCGGTACCTGCCTGATTTCGAAATAGCACCATAAGCGGGCTGTGCCCGGCAATATCGACCTGAAACGGCGGGCAAGAGTCCGCCGTTCTTTTTTGTGCCCCGTTCTTTCTTGTGAATGATCCAGCAGGCTCTCGCATTTCCCGACGCGGTGTCTATGATTCGGACATGAGCGAATCGAAAGCAATGATCCTGGGCTGCAGCGGCCTGACCATCACCCCGGAGGAACGCGCCTTCTATCGCGCCGAGCAGCCCTGGGGTTTCATCCTCTTCGGACGGAACATCTCCGAGGCAGCGCAGATTTCCGATCTCGTCGCCTCGCTGCGAGAGAGCGTTGGCCGAAACGTTCCGGTTCTAATCGATCAGGAAGGGGGCAGGGTTCAGCGTATTCGGCCGCCGCTCCTGCAGCATTATCCCTCTGGCCAGGCGTTGGGCGAAGTCTATCGCCGCGATCGTGAGGCCGGATTGCGCGCAGCCTGGCTGATGTCCCGGCTCCATGCATTCGACCTTCTGAAGTTCGGCATCAATATCGATTGCCTGCCAGTGCTCGATGTGCCGGTTGAGGGAAGCAGCAATGTCATCGGTAACCGTGCCTATGGCGGCGATCCGGTCACGGTGACTGCGATGGGTCGCGCGGCGGCCGAAGGCCTGAAGGCGGGCGGCGTCTTGCCGGTGATGAAGCACATACCGGGTCACGGCCGCGGTTTTGCCGACAGTCACCATGAGCTCCCTGTCGTGACTGTTTCGCGCGCGGAACTCGAGGCACATGATTTCCCGCCTTTCATCGCGTTGAAGGACGAGTTGATGGCGATGACATGCCACGTCGTTTTCGCCAATATCGACCCGAACAATCCGGCGACGACGTCGAGGAAGGTCATCGACGAGATCATCCGGATTTTCATTGGCTTCAAGGGCCTGCTGCTTTCGGACGACACCTCGATGAACGCGCTCGCCGGCACAATCGGCGAGAGGGCGGCGAATATTATTGCAGGCGGCTGCGATATCGTGCTGCATTGCAATGGTGTGATGGATGAGATGAAACAGGTCGTAAGCAACGTGCCCACTCTTGTCGGCCAGTCGCTGGCGCGGGCACAGGCGGTCGAAGCGGCGTTCGGCCACAATGACGGCGCGAACGAGGATGCTATTCGCGCGGAATTCGATGCCATGTTCGCGGTCGCTTGATGAAGATGACGGATTTCCTGGGAGCCGAAGGGTGAATAAGGTCAGCATCACGGAACCTGCAATGACGGCACCCATGGACAGGCTATGGCAGGAAAACGCCGTCGACCGCGGTCTGCACGAGCCTGCGCTCGTCATAGACATCGCTGGTTTTGAAGGACCGCTCGATCTGCTGCTGCATCTTGCCCGCAACCAGAAGGTCGATTTGTCGCGCATCTCGGTTCTGGCTTTGGCCGAGCAATATCTGATCTTTGTCGAGACCGCGCGCCGCGTTCGTATAGAACTTGCCGCCGATTATCTCGTCATGGCCGCCTGGCTCGCCTTCCTGAAATCAAAGCTGCTTATTCCCCAGCAAAGCAAGGACGATGGTCCAAGCGGCGAGGAAATGGCCGACGCGCTGGCCTTTCGCCTGAAACGGCTGGAGGCGATGCGCCAGGCGGCAGCTCAGCTTACCGGCCGCAACCGTCTCGGCCGTGACGTCTTTGCCCGTGGAGCACCGGAGCATATTCCGGACCGCCGGGCTTCTGCCTATGACGCAAATCTCTACGATCTGCTCAGCGCCTATGCCGGCCTGAGACAGCGTCAGGCAGTCACGCAGGTAACGATCGAGCGTCGTCGTGTGTGGTCGTTGGTCGATGCCCGCATGATCCTGACGCGGATGATCGGCGATATCGCGGATTGGACGGCCCTGGAACATTATCTGCTGCGCTATATGACAAGCCCCAGCGAACGGGCGACCGCGATTGCCAGTGCCTTTGCGGCCTCGCTCGAAATGGTGCGTGAAGGCCAGATGGAAATCAGGCAGGATGGTGCGTTCCAGCCGCTCTATATGCGTCGCGGCCCGAAGCACGGCACGCTCGCGGCTGCAGAATAGGAGAGGGCGATGCAAAGCCCTGAGGACAAGATCGAGGCAGAGCTGAATACCGAAATGCCTGACATGCGAACGGCTCTCGAGGCGGAACGCATTGCCGAAGCACTGGTGTTTGCCTCCGCCATGCCTGTCTCCGAAGCCTTTATCAGGGATCGCCTGCCAATCGGCTCTGACATAAGGGCGATCATGCTGCGGCTTAAAGCCGACTATGCCATGCGCGGCGTCAATCTCGTCCAGGTCGACGATTCCTGGGCCTTCCGGACTGCAGCCGATCTTTCTTTCGTCATCCGCCGCGATGAGGATGAGGTCAAGAAGCTGTCGCGGGCAGCGCTCGAGGTGCTGGCGATCATCGGTTACCATCAGCCGGTAACCCGCGCGGAAATCGAGGATATCCGTGGCGTGCAGACATCGAAGGGCACGCTCGACGTCCTGATGGAGGCCGGCTGGGTGCGCTTCCGTGGTCGGCGGCGCACGCCAGGTCGCCCCGTCACGCTCGGCACGACCAAGGAATTCCTCGACCATTTCGGCCTTGAGGAACTCCGTGACCTGCCCGGTCTCGAAGAATTGAAGGGGGCAGGGCTTCTGTCTGGTCGTATCCCCGCCAATTTCAATATCCCCTCGCCACTGATGAGCGATGAACTCACCGAGGACGAAGATCCGATCACGCAGCTCGATCTCGAGGAGCTCGGCTTGCTGGCCCCCGGCGGTGCCCCTGATAATTAAGGGGTTGCCGAGGTTTGGGACGAAGCGTCGCGGGTACTTGCCAAGGTCTTGGTTTTGCCATTAGCAAAGAAGATCATCGGCGAACCATTCTCCGATGGTCTAAAATGACTGTTCCAAGGTGTGCATCTCGTGATGCGAACACGATGAGGGGCAGTTGATATTGGTGTTTGAAAAACAGAGCCAAACGGCTTACATCGGGAATATAACAAAAAGGGAGTATCGCAATGGGTTCTTTTAGCATGTGGCACTGGCTGATCGTCTTGGCCATTGTCCTTCTGTTGTTCGGTCGCGGAAAGATCCCGGAATTGATGGGCGACGTTGCCAAGGGCATCAAGAACTTCAAGAAGGGCATGACAGACGAGGACGAAGCAGCGCATGACGCCGCTCGCCCGGATGGTGTACGCCCCGAAATGGGCCGGACCGTCGATCACAAGGCCGACGAAACGAAATAATCACGTTGGTTGCATGACGGCCTGACGTGCCGTGCCTGCCCAGGAGCCTTCGCATGTTCGACATTGGCTGGACCGAACTGCTTGTCATAGCGGTTGTATTGATCGTGGTCGTCGGTCCCAAGGATCTTCCCCCGATGTTGCGGGCGTTCGGCAAGATGATGACCCGCTTCCGCAAGGTGGCGGGCGAATTTCGGGCACAGTTCGACGAAGCCTTGAAAGAGGCCGATCTCGAGGATGTTCGGCAGACGATCGCCGACGCGCAGAAGCTGAACCCGATCAATACGCTTCGGGAAGCGATGACGCCGCTCCGCCAGATGGGGGACGACATCAAGTCGGACCTGCAGCGTGTGACGACGGCGGATCGCCCTTCTGAAACACCGGCAGTCATGACATCGGAGCCACCGGTCAGCCTGCCGGGGGCGCCGGTCATTACGCCGTCGCCCGCCGTCGTCGCAGAAGCGCCGGCAATGCCGAAAGCGGTTCGCAAGCCCAGAGCCAAGGCTGCCTCCAAGGTCGAGGAGCCCGCGATTGTCGCGCCTGAGAAGGTTGAGACGCCGGTCGGTGCTTCAAAGGCAAAGCGGTCGCCTGCCAGCAAACCTGTCGCTGCGGCCCCGGTTGTTGTCGTGCCTGCCAAGGCAGAGGCAGCGGTTGTTGCTGCAAAGCCTAAGCGTATCGCTGACGGCAAGCCTATGGTTGTAACACCAGCAGTCGTTGCCGAGACGCTCAAGGCCACGCCGAAGAGACGTGCCCCAGCCAAGAAGAAGGACGACGCATGACCAGTGATATCGGCGACAAGCCGCAGCCGCTGATCGAACATCTGATGGAGCTGCGCACGCGGCTGATCTGGTCTCTGGCGGCATTCTTCATTGCTTTCATTGGCTGTTTCGCCGTTGCCAAGCACCTCTTCAACTACCTGGTCTATCCCTACAAATGGGCGGTGATCTGGGCCCATCTTGACGTTGCCAAGTCACAGCTGATCTACACCGCGCCGCAGGAATTTTTCTTCACGCAGGTGAAGGTGGCGATGTTCGGAGCGCTGGTCATCGCCTTCCCGATCATTGCCGCGCAGATTTACAAGTTCGTGGCACCCGGTCTCTATAAGAACGAGCGTGCGGCCTTCCTGCCGTTCCTGATCGCATCACCGCTCCTCTTCCTGATGGGGGCCGCGCTCGTTTACTTCTTCTTCTGCCCCATGGTGATGTGGTTCTTCCTGAAGATGCAGCAATCGCCGACCGACGGCGAAATTGCCATCTCGCTGATGCCGAAGGTCTCGGAATATCTGAGCCTCATCATGACGCTGGTGTTCTCCTTCGGTCTCGTCTTCCAGCTGCCGGTTATAACCACGCTTCTGGCCCGCGTCGGCCTTTTGACGTCCGCGTGGCTGGCGCAGAAGCGCAAGTTCGCGATCGTGCTTGCATTCGTCGTTGCCGCAGTGCTGACACCGCCGGATCCGATGTCCCAGATCGGTCTTGCGCTGCCGACGATCCTTCTCTACGAGATTTCCATCTACGCGGCGCGACTCGTGGAACGCCAGCGCAGCCGGCAGGCGCTCGAGGAAAGCAGCGCGTCTTCAGACATCGTTTCAAAAGATGACTGAACATTAGGCGCTGAACGGGTTCCATAGCGGCGATTGCCGATCTCTATCTCCGGCTGGAGGCTTGATCAGGCCCCGGCCGGAGCTGTTTTCATGTGAAGGACCTGGAACAACAATGCTCGATATCAGATGGATCCGTGAGAATGCCCAGGCTCTTGACACAGCGCTTTCCAAGCGCGGCGCCGAGCCGCTTTCGCAAAGCCTCATAGAACTTGACGAGAGGCGCCGCTCCATCGTCCAGCGGCTGCAGGATATGCAGTCTCGCCGTAACACGGCGTCGAAAGAAATCGGCGCTGCCTTGACGCAGAAGAACGCAGAGCTTGCGGACAAGCTCAAGGCTGAGGTCGCCGAGATCAAGGTTTCACTTCCAGCGGCGGAAGAGGAAGAGCGCGAGCTGACGGCGGCGCTCAACGACGCGCTGTCGCGCATCCCGAACTTGCCTCTGGACGACGTGCCGGTTGGCAAGGACGAGCACGACAACGTCGTCACGCGCATCGTTGGAGAGAAGCCGCGTTGGAACCATGCGGCCAAGGAACATTTCGAAATCGGCGAAGCGCTCGGCTATATGGATTTCGAGCGCGCCGCCAAGCTTTCCGGATCGCGCTTCACGGTGCTGACGGGCCCACTGGCGCGGCTTGAGCGGGCACTCGGCCAGTTCATGGTCGATCTGCACACGGGCGAGCACGGCTATACCGAGGTGAGTTCGCCGCTGATGGTGCGCGATGAGGCGATGTTCGGTACGGGGCAGCTGCCGAAATTCGCCGAAGACCTGTTTCGCACCATCGACGGACGCTGGCTCATCCCGACTGCCGAGGTAACGCTGACCAATCTGGTGTCCGGCGATATCCTCGAACAGGAGAAATTGCCGCTGCGCTTTACCGCGCTGACGCCGTCCTTCCGTTCGGAAGCGGGCTCGGCCGGCCGCGATACGCGCGGGATGCTGCGCCAGCATCAGTTCTGGAAGTGCGAGCTAGTGTCGATCACCGACGCTGAAAGCGCGCTCGACGAACATGAACGGATGACGGCTTGCGCCGAGGAAGTGCTCAAGCGCCTTGGACTACATTTCCGCACCATGACGCTTTGCACCGGCGACATGGGCTTTTCCTCGCGCAAGACCTACGACATCGAGGTCTGGCTGCCGGGACAGGATGCATTTCGTGAGATCTCCTCCTGCTCCGTCTGTGGTGATTTTCAGGGTCGGCGCATGAACGCCCGCTATCGCGGCAAGGAAGACAAGGCGACGAGGTTCGTTCACACACTGAACGGCTCGGGGACCGCCGTCGGCCGCTGCCTCATCGCGGTGCTGGAGAACTATCTCAACGAGGATGGTTCGGTGACTATTCCTGATGCGCTGCTGCCCTATATGGGCGGATTGAAGAAGATCGAACGGGCGGCGTGATTGGGCGGGTAGCATGCGAATTCTTCTGACCAATGACGACGGTATCCACGCCGAAGGGCTCGCGGCGCTGGAGCGCATCGCGCGCACCATCTCCGACGATATCTGGATCGTGGCGCCGGAGACGGACCAAAGCGGCCTTGCCCATTCGTTGAGCCTGTCGGAGCCTCTGAGGCTCCGCAAGGTCGCCGACAAGCACTACGCCCTCAGGGGAACGCCGACCGACTGTGTCATCATGGGAATTCGCCAGGTGATGGATATCAAGCCGGATCTCGTGCTGTCAGGCATCAATTCCGGTTCGAATGTCGCCGACGACGTCACCTATTCCGGCACAATCGCCGGTGCCATCGAGGGCACGCTCCAAGGCGTCCGATCCTTTGCCCTCAGCCAGGCCTATACCTATGATAGCGGCGAACGTGTCGTCCCCTGGGAGGTGGCCGAGACCCATGCTCCCCCCTTGCTCGACAAGCTCCTGAACCTCGATCTGCCGGTCGGCACTTTCCTGAACCTCAATTTTCCGAATTGCCGGCCGGAGGAAGTTGCTGGAACCGAAGTTACGTCCCAAGGAAACCTTGCCTTCAATCTTCAGGTGGACGAACGGGCCGATGGCCGCGGCTTTCCCTATTACTGGTTGCGTTTCGGAGAGAGGAGCGGCCAGTTTCGCGAAGGGACGGATATTCATGCCCTCAAACAAAAACGCATTTCGGTAACTCCTTTGAAACTCGATCTGACCGATTATTCCGTCCAGGACCGCGTTGCGCGGGCGCTTGGGTATGGAGTAGCGGATTGACAGCTCGACTGGTCGAGAAGGAAGGCTTTGCGGCGGTGGTGCTGCGGCTGCGCGCCGAAGGCATCTCCGACCTCGATCTTCTGACGGCGGTCGAACAGACGCCGCGCTCGCTTTTCGTCCCGCCGCAGTTTGCCGATCAGGCCTATTCGAGCCGGACCATTCCGATCGATTGCGGTTCCTTCATCGAGGGCATTGATCTCGTCATCAGGATTCTCCATCATCTCAAGGTCAAGCCCGGTCATCGAGTGCTCGAAATCGGCACGGGCAGCGGCTTTACAGCGGCTGTAATGGGCCGGATGGCGGAGCGGGTGCTGACTGTCGAGCGCTATAAGACACTGACGACCAATGCCCAGCGCCGCATGGATGCGCTGTCGCTCAGAACAGTCATTGTCCGCCACGCCGATGGCAGCGGCGGGATGCAGGGCGAGGGGACCTTCGATCGCATCCTGGTAACGGCGGCGTTCAGTTCCATGCCGCGCTTTTATGCCGATCAATTGGTATCGGGCGGATCAATGATCGCGCCGCTGATGATTTCGGACGATGTTTGCCGGCTGGTGCGCCTGACCAAGACCGGTAGCCGCTTCGAACGAGAGGAGCTTTTCGAGGTTCCGTACCTGCCGATCGTTCCGCTTCTCGCCTCCTATTTGTAAGCGCTGGCTTGCTTCTTTGGCCTGGGTTCCCTGCAACCTAGGCGTTTTTGCGTGTATGGTTAGCAATTCCTCAAAAAAATGCTCATCAGACCAGTGCTTTAACGGCATGGTAAGATTAACGCGCTTTAATCTCACTCACAAACGGTTGCGTCTAAAGTGGGTCGAGTCATGCGTTTCAATCTATCGTCAAACATCGGTAAAGTGCTCATGGCAGCTCTTCTGGCGAGCGCCGCGACAGGTTGCAGCTCTGACTCGCAGCGTTTTGCGGGGCTGTTCCAGAGTTCTGATCAGGTGACCACCGGCTCGATACCGCGTCGCAACATGAGCGGACTGGACGGCGATCCGGTGCCGCGCGAAAATGTGGCGTCGGGTGCTCAGTATCAGCAGGGCAACGGCAACATGGCCTCCAACCAGCCCTATCCAAGTGCGCCGGCCCGCTACAATCCGTCCTATTCCAGCGCCCGGGTCGCATCTGCGCCGGTCGCAGTCCAGCGCTCGGAACTTGCAGCTCCCTCAATGGGCTCGTCTCCGGCGCCGGTCGTGCGCAATGCCGAACGGCAGGCCGCCATGGCTCAGCCTTTCCCGGCGACCAGGGGTGCTCCGGCCCACGACCTGGCGCCGCCGAGGCTCGCTCCGGATCCGATGTCTACCGGAACGACGCCGGACAAGGTTTCCGGCTGGTCCGCAATGAACGCCCCGAGCGTGACGCTGCACCCTGGTGAGACAACCGCAATACTTTCGCGCCGCTTCGGTGTGCCGGAAAAGGAAATCCTGAAGGCGAACAATCTCAAGTCTTCCGCTGCCGCCATGCCTGGCCAGACGATCATCATCCCTACTTTCAATGGTGGCAGCTCTTCGGCAAAGGCGGCCTCAGAGGCGGCTGACCTGTCCAAGGGTGGCAAGGTGCCTGCGCCCGTCAAGGCTCCAGTGCAGGATGCAGCCGTCCTTCCGGGCAACGGCGCCCTGCGAGATAAGTCGCAGCTATCGGCCCAAGGCGCCGGCGGCAAGCTTGCAGCCGGCTCCGGCAAGGGCCCGACGCCAACGGGCGGCACCTATGTGGTCAAGCAGGGAGATTCGCTCGCGAAGATCGCCAAGGCGACAGGCGCCCACATCGACGACCTGAAACAGGCAAACGACATCGGCAAGGGCGGCATTCACATCGGTCAGACCTTGAAGCTGCCGCATGGCGCAACTGCGCCTGTCGATCAGGTCAAGACTGCATCGATCGCCACTGAAAAAGGCGCCGCCGAACAAAACCTGAAGACACCGGCCACAGCCCCTTCGCCAAAGGTCCAGACGGCTGCGATCGCGCCGGTCAAGGCGCAGGCGGCACCCGTGGCGACCCAGTCCGTCGACGATGCTGCGGAGAAATCCGACGTTGCGTCAGTTGCTCCGGAAGCGACCGGCATCGGCAAGTATCGCTGGCCGGTCCGCGGAGCGGTCATTGCTGCCTACGGTGCCAATGTCGAAGGCAGCCGCAACGACGGCATCGATATCTCGGTCCCGCAGGGCACGCCCATCAAGGCGGCTGAAAACGGCGTCGTCATCTATGCCGGCAACGGCCTGAAGGAACTCGGCAACACGGTGCTGCTGCGCCATGACGACGGCACGGTCACAGTCTATGGCCATGCCGACGCGCTGAGCGTCGCCCGCGGCCAGAAGGTCCAGCGCGGCCAGACCCTCGCAACCTCAGGCATGAGCGGCAACGCCAAGCAGCCGCAGCTTCACTTCGAAGTGCGCAAGAATGCCTCGCCGGTCAACCCAATGACATTCCTTGAATAGATACTGCGTCTCAAGGAGTCTGCAAAAAGCCCGGCAAAACCGGGCTTTTTGTCTTTCTGCCTTGTCGGCGATCAAGCCTGATCGAGCGTGATGCGTTGGCGGCCGGCAAGATCCTGGATATATTGCCAGGCGACGCGCCCGGAGCGGGCGCCGCGAGTGGTCGCCCATTCCAGTGCCTCGTGGTGCATCTGGCCGCGATCCATCGAAAGCTTGAAATAGTCGGCATAGCCGTCGATCATCAAGAGGTAGTCGTCCTGGCTGCACTTGTGGAAGCCGAGCCACAGCCCGAAGCGATCCGACAGCGACACCTTTTCCTCGACAGCCTCCGACGGATTGATTGCAGTCGATTGCTCGTTCTCCATCATATTACGCGGCAGGAGATGGCGGCGGTTGGACGTCGCATAGAAAAGCACATTGTCCGGTCGCCCCTCGACGCCTCCGTCCAGCGCTGCCTTCAATGACTTATAGGCCGTGTCGTCATGGTCGAAAGAAAGGTCGTCGCAGAAGACGATGACCCGATCCGGGGCGCCCTTGATGAGATCGAGCAACACCGGCAGCGTCGAGATATCCTCGCGATGTACCTCGACCAGCTTCAGCGATATGCCGGTCGCACGGCGGACATCCTCATGGACGGCCTTGACCAGCGATGATTTTCCCATGCCCCGTGCGCCCCAGAGGAGCACGTTGTTTGCGGCAAATCCTTCGGCAAAGCGCAGCGTGTTTTCGTGGAGGATATCGCGGACATGGTCGACACCGCGAATAAGCCTCAACGCTACCCGGTTCGGCCTTGCTACGGGCTGTAGCTGCAGGCGCGCTGGAGCCCAGACGAAACAGTCGGCCGCCGTCCAGTCGTTGATGGCAGGTGGTGGACCCGCGAGCCGTTCGACCGCGGCGGTCAGGCGGCGAATTTCGGTCAGGATCAGAGAATTTTGGTCTTCGCTCATCAGCTTTCCTCCGACAATGTGACGCCAGCGATGGTCAAATATTGTACACTGTGCCGGGTAACATGGTGTTTCCGCAGCCGAAAGGCTAACAGCAAGGGAAAACGGTACGGAACGCGGCTCTTTCTGTTGCATTCGTCATGCTCGCAATGATATTCCGGCGATCTGAAACGGGGCATTCCCGCTGGAAGTTTGAGGAGTTCTCGATGTTTATCACCAATGCATACGCCCAGAGCGCGACGGATTCTGGTTTGGGCGCTTTCGGCGGCTCCGGCATGGAGATGCTTTTCCTCTTCGTTCCGCTGATGGTGGTGTGGTATTTTCTCCTGATCCGCCCGCAGCGCGCGCAGGCGAAGAAGCGTGAGGATGTTCTGAAGAACATCCGCCGTGGCGACCAGATCGTCACCGGCGGCGGCATCGTCGGCAAGGTGACCAAAGTCGTCGACGACAAGGAACTCGAAGTAGAAATCGCTGAAGGCGTCAAGGTTCGCGTCGTTCGTAGCGCAATCTCCGAAGTTCGCGTCAAGGGCGAGCCAGTCAAGGCGGACGCAGCGTAGCATCTTGAGATAACGGCGGGCCGTAGCGGCCGCGTCGCGACGATTGTTCAAGGTCGGGGACGGTATGCTGCACTTTTCACGGTGGAAAACTATCCTGATCTGGTGCGCCGTCGCCGCGAGCATGCTCGTTGCTTTGCCCAATCTTTTCAGCAGCGCTCAGCTGTCCGCATTGCCCGGCTGGGCGCAGCGCAGCAAGGTTATGCTCGGCCTCGATCTTCAAGGCGGCTCGGCGCTGACGCTGAAGGTCGAGCGTGACGACGTTGTCAAGGATAGGCTCGAGGCCACTGTTGGCGACGCCCGCACACGGCTTCGAACTGTCAACATCCCATATACGGGGCTCAGCGGTACCGGCCAGGTGATTGCCGTTCGCATTCCGGCGCCGAACCAGGCCCAAGCCGCGATGGCGGCTCTGGCCCCGCTTGCCATGGCTGTCACCGACGAGACAACGGGCAAAGCCATCCAGGAAGCTACCTTGGCGCAGCTAAGCGACGGTTTGATCACCATCAAGCTAACCGATCAAGGCGTAGCCCGGCGTGTGTCCCTCGCGCAAAAGCGGTCCATCGAGGCCATCCGTCGTCGTGTCACCCAGATCAGCGACGAGACGCCGTTGATCAGGCGGCAAGGGGCAGACCGCATCGTCGTTCAGGAACCTGGTCTTGCCGATCCTCAGCTTCTGAAATCGCTGCTGAACCAGAAAGCGAGCCTGAGCTTCCAGTTGATCGACCAGAGCATGCCGGTGCAGCAGGCAATCGACGGGCAAATGCCCCCGACCTCGCAGGTACTCTACTCCGAAGACGATCCACCAGTCGGCTACCTCTTGGTACGGCAGCCGATGGTGTCCAATGTCGATATCGCCGACGCTCTGGCCCAGGTCGACACACAAAATGACAGCGGCACAGTTACCATCAGGCTTAATCCCGAGGCAGCCGGGCGGTTTGCCCAATCCACGCAGAACAACATCGGCAAGCCTGTCGCAATCGTTCTTGACGACCAGGTCATCGCAACCGTCGTGCTGGCGACGGCAATTCCGAACGGCAGCGTCGATATATCAGGCGTCCTGTCCGCCAAGGGCGCGGAAGATCTTGCCGTCATGTTGCGGGCAGGACCCTTGCCGGCGACGCTGACAGCCGTCGAGGAGCGTACGATCCGGCCGGGCTTCGGCAGCGAGACGATGCGTTCCGGCGTCATCGCCTGCATCGCGGCTGGTGTTTTCGTGGCGGCGCTGATGGTGATTTTCTACGGGTTGCTTGGCGTGGCCGCGACCCTCGCGCTTGCCATCAATGTGTTCATGGTTCTGGCAATCATGGGGATTTTCGGCATGGCGCTGACATTGCCTGGCCTAGCCGCTATCGTGCTTATCATCGGGATCGCGCTTGATGCCAACGTCCTGATCTACGAGCGTGTCAGGGAAGAAGAAATGCAGACGCATTTCCTCGTCGATGCCCTGAAGCACGGGTTTGCAAGAGCGGCAAAAACTGTTGTCGATGCCAATCTGACCGTCCTCATCGTCGCAATCATTCTGTTCTATGTAAGCAGCGGCACCGTGCGTGGCTTTGCCGCAACGCTGATCATCGGCGTCTTCACGACTTTTTTCACCGCCTGCGTCGTCACCCGGTCGATCGTCGATCTGTGGATTTCGCACCGAAGGCCGAGAATTTTGCTTGTCGGCGTCCGCAGCGGTATCTTCGATGGTTCTCGTATCCGTTTCATGGGCATCCGCCGCTATACCTTCACGTTGTCTGCGATCCTCTCGCTGGCAACGCTGTTGGCGCTCGCGACCGTCGGAATGCGTCTCGGCATCGATTTCACCGGCGGCTCGATCATCGAAGTTCGCGCCAAGCAGGCTGACGCCAACCCGGCCGACATACAGTCTCGACTGGACCAACTGAACTTGGGCGAGGTGCAGGTCGGTGGTACGCAGGGGCACTCCGGCGCCCTTATCCGCGTTCACGCCCAGAACGGCGGCGAGAATGCCGAGCAATCGGCAGTCACCCTCGTTCGCGATGAATTGTCTGCGGATTATGATTTCTCGCGGGTCGAGGTTGTCGGTCCCGCCGTCTCCGGCGAGATCGGCAGGACCGCGACGCTTGGAATTTTGGCGGCGCTTGTTGCGGTGTTCGTCTATATCTGGTTCCGTTTCGAATGGCAGTTTGCCGTGGGCGCAATTGTCGCGATCCTGCACGACATCATTCTGACGCTCGGTCTGTTTGTGTTGACTGGCATGGAATTCAATCTCATCAGCGTTGCTGCGCTGCTGACGATCGTCGGTTATTCGCTGAACGATACCGTTGTGGTCTACGACCGGATGCGCGAGAACCTCGATCGGTATCCGCAGATGCCTTTGCCGATCCTGATCGACGCGTCGATCAATCAAACTCTGTCGCGTACGATCCTGACTTCGGCAACCATGTTGCTGGCGCTTGTGGCGCTGTTTCTGTTCGGCGGCGACGTTATTCGCTCCTTTACGGCAGCCATGCTTTTCGGCGTCGCCGTCGGCACGTTCTCGTCGATCTACATTGCCGCCCCGGTTCTCATCGTCTTCAAGCTCCGACCGGGAAGCTCGAAGAACGGAGAGGAAGAAAAGATCGAGGCAGACGTTCAATCCGGCAAACCGGCGGTGTGAGGCGATGGCAAAAGGAATAGAAATCCGGCAGGCGCATTTTCCGGGTCGCGCACCGATCGATGCTTACGGCAATGGCGGATTTCGCTTTGCCGACATGTCGCATCGCGGCTCGCTGCTCTGCCTTCCCTCGGGAATTTACGGCTGGAACATGGAGCTTGGCGATCCCCTGACCATTGCACAGTTCCAACGGGTGCTGGACGAGGCAGCCGAGATCGAGGTCCTGCTGGTCGGAACCGGCACGGAGCTGCGTCCGCTTCCGGCCGAACTGAAGGCTGCGTTGCGCGCAAAGAAAATTTCGTCGGATCCGATGAGCACAGGGGCTGCCGTGCGCACCTTCAACATCATGCTGGCCGAATCGCGCGCTGTCGCTGCGGCTTTGATCGCCGTCTGATAGGGAACCGGGCAGGGGATGACATCAGCCGCCGCAAGCAGTAACCAGGATATCTGCCTGGCAACGCTCAGAGAGACCGACCGAGACCGCTATCTGGCCTGCCTGCTGTCGCCTGCGCACAAGCGCCGGCCGCTGGCGGCACTTTATGCTTTCCATGCCGAGCTGGCGCGCATTCGCGATCTCGTCCATGAGCCGCTCCCCGGCGAAGTCCGCATGCAATACTGGCGCGACCTGCTCGAAGGAAACGCGCATGGCTCCAGCGAAGCCAACCCCGTGGCAGCTGAGTTGCTGACCGCCATTGAAGTCCACCGCCTGCCGCGCCAGTCGCTGATCGACATGATCGAGGCACGCATTTTCGACCTCTACGACGATCCGATGGAAACGCGCGGCGCGCTCGAGGGCTATGCTGGCGAGACAGCTTCGGCGCTTATCCAGCTGGCAAGCCTGATCCTTTCGCCTGAAGATGCGCCGCGTTTGGCCGATGCGGCAGGCCATGCCGGCGTCGCGCAGGCAATTTCGGGAATGTTGGCGCTGATGCCGTTGCACCGCCGTCGCGGGCAGCTCTATCTGCCGCTGGATATCCTGTCGGCAACCGGCCTTGATCGCGACGGCTTCCTTTCCGGCAAGGATGTGGAGCGGTCCACGGCGGCCATCGACGCCTTTGCGGGGTTGGGACTGGAACACCTAGCCAAGGCGAGGGTAGGCGGGCCGATATCACAACGTGTCATGGCTGCATACCTGCCGGTTGCGTTGGCGGAGGCGGTCTTGAACGAGGCCCAGCGCCTGGGAAGCAGTTTGCTCGACAAGCCTATCCAGCGGCCGCAATGGCAGCGGCAGATCAAAATGGCCGTGGCCTCGATGCGCGGAAGGTTTTGAAACTGGTCAAATTCGCGCAAGGCTCGCCGGTTAGGCTATGATCCGAATAAATCTTGTCCAGACAGGAGAGTCGCCATGACAATATTCATATGGTTGGTGATTTTCGCAATCGTCATTTTCTTTGCCTTCATTGCCACGCGCCTGGCATCGCAGAGCAAGGAGGAGGGACTGCAGGATACGGGTCTCGCCATCCTGGAATTTGGCCGCGCTTTCCCGGCCGAGGCCATCCGGCAGCTTCAAAGAACGGAGAACGGACAGGCCGTCTTCGTGCGCCTTCACGATAACAAGGCAGGTTTCATGAAAAACCTGCGCAACCACTTCGCCTGCCATCTGATACAGCCCGGCCGAGTGCGGGTGAGGGATGCCGCCAATCCCAAGGCAATCACCATCGACTTCCTCGACGCGCCGCATCACAACGGCACATTTGTGTTTTCCACGCCGATGGATGCGGCGGAAGTTTCGCTATGGCTGCTTGGCAACTACGTTGCAACCGACGATCTCGAGCCGCCGGCGACCGCTGCCGCAAACCAGCCTTGACATCTAGGCGTTCGAAGCCGCCGTTTCCCCCTGGTCGAGGCCAAGCCATCCGGCGCAGTCGGCCAGAGCCCGCTTGGCAACCAGCTGACGCTTCATGATCGTCTTGTCTTTGCCGCGGAAACGCTTGATGCCCTCGGGCTTGACGATCGAGCCCGGTTCCAGCTCAGGAAACAATCCGAAATTGATGTTCATCGGCTGGAAGGAGCGCTTTCCCGGCTCCTCGTCAGAGACGATGTGGCCGCCGGTGATGTGGTTGAGCAACGCGCCGAGGGCCGACGTCGCCGGCGGTAACGAGACAGCGTCTCCCTTTCGCTCGGCGCCAGCGAAACGGCCAGCAAGAAGCCCGATGCTGGCGCTTTCCACGTAACCTTCGCAGCCGGTGATCTGGCCGGCGAACCGCAATCCTGGACGCGACTTCAGCACCAGAGAATGGTCGAGCAGGATCGGCGAGTTAATGTAGGTATTGCGATGCAGTCCGCCGAGCCGTGCGAACTCGGCACGCTGCAAGCCGGGAATGAGGCGGAAGATCTCTGCCTGTGCGCCGTACTTCAGCTTCGTCTGGAAGCCGACCATGTTGTAGAGCGAGCCGAGCGCGTTGTCCTGGCGAAGTTGGACAACAGCATAGGCCTTGACGGTGGGGTTGTGCGCGTTCGTCAAGCCCATCGGCTTCATCGGCCCGTGACGCAGCGTTTCGCGGCCGCGCTCGGCCATGACTTCGATGGGCAGGCAGCCGTCGAAATAGGGCGTGCCTTCCCATTCCTTGAAGCCCACGGCATCGCCTGAGATAAGCGCGTCGATGAAGGTGTTGTACTGCGCCTCGTCCATGGGGCAGTTGATGTAGTCCTTACCGGTACCGCCGGGCCCGACCTTGTCGTAGCGCGACTGGAACCAGCAGATATCCATGTCGATGCTATCGCGGTAGACGATTGGCGCGATCGCGTCGAAGAAGGCGAGCGCATCAGCGCCGGTCTCTGCCTGGATGGCGCTGGCAAGACCGGGCGCCGTCAAGGGGCCGGTGGCGATGATCACCTGGTCCCAATCCCTAGGCGGCAGCCCGGAAATTTCCTCGCGAACGACAGTGATCAGCGGATTGCTGGCGATCTCCCGCGTCACCGCCGCCGAAAAGCCGTCGCGGTCGACGGCAAGCGCGCCACCCGCGGGCACCTGATGCCTGTCGGCGCACGCCATGATCAGCGAGCCGGCCAGCCGCATTTCGGCGTGAATGACGCCGACGGCATTGCTGGTGGCATCATCGGAGCGGAAGGAATTCGAGCAGACCAGTTCTGCCAGGTCGTCGGTCTTGTGGGCTTCCGTGCCACGGACACCGCGCATTTCGTGCAGGATGACAGGAACGCCGGCGGAGGCGATCTGCCAGGCGGCCTCTGAGCCAGCCAGGCCCCCTCCGACAACGTGGATGGGCGAATAGGATGAGTTTGTTTTCATGCGCGGGTGATTACCACGGAGCCGGGCAGGTTCCAATCACTTCGAATCAAAAACGGCGCCCTGGTAGCGCCGTTTTGAAGGTAGAAAGCTGATGGCCGGGATTACCGGTCCAGGCTTAACGGAACGAGCGGTTGGCGATCGAACGGATTTCGTAACGGCTGATGCCGATATCGGAAAGCGCCTGGTTCGAAAGGCTGCCGAGTTCGTTGAGCGTGCGGCGATAGCTAATCCAGCTCTTTGCAATGCGAAGCGGGTTCATGGTCATTTCCTCAAGTCATCAAGTTGGCGAGCGGCGTTATTGCCGCATCAGCGCTTGACACTCATATAGGCGATCTCCGCGTTGTTTTGCAGTGCAAATAAAAGGCTCCTGCTATGCGTTTGTGCAGTGTGATGATGAAAAAACGCGCAACATTTAAATTATAGGCGCTATGCGGTCAGCGGGCAGCTGAAAAGCTCAATAATTGTGCTGCATTTGCGAGCAATAAAAAGAACGCCCGCTGCGGAGGTCCGCAACGGGCGTTGATAGGCTATCGCTGGTGTCAGCCGATGCCAGGGCTGTTGATTAACGGCCGGTGGCTTCGCGGGCGACGCGATGGATTTCGGAACGATCGATACCGAGGTCGTGCAGTTCGCGAGTGCTCATGCGGCCGAGTTCGGTAACGGTCTGACGATACTTACGCCAGTTATTGAAAGAGCGGGTGATGTTCATGTCAAATCCCCTTTCCTAGGGTTTCGCCGATGGGTCAGCTCTTGCTTCGCGCTGGCCTCTATCTGATGACGCCAATATATGCTGCGCTGCGAAAACTAAAAGCCCCAATCCTTCATGTCACCTATGCATATAGCGCATCTCTTGCCGTAGATGTGGCTAATTGGTGATCACTTATTCGGCGTTCTTGCAGCTGGTAGGTAAACAATGACAGCTCGGGTCAACTCCGCGGGAATCGCCGCAAAAAATAACGCCCATCGCGGGAGGAGGTGCGACGGGCGTCATTTGGGATGACCGGCAGCGGGGAGGAGGAACGCCGCCAATCTATCGGAGAGCACTGGGAGGAGGAGCGTGCTTTTCCGAATTTCGTACCGGGACCGTCATGTCCCAGGGCACTGCCGACCTACGTCAGGGCCTCGCGCCGCCGAAGCTCTTTGCTGGCATCAAGGTAAGTAGCATCTCAAAATTGTGCAGTGCAATAATTTCACGGAAGATATGCTGCTCGTGCATGTCTGCGAATTGGCTCGCATCCATGGCACATGCATAGTTTGTAATCCGTTAAGAGCCGATTAAGGTTTGTTCCAAAATCTCGCATGGCGCAGAATTTCTCGCATGGCGCAGAATTTAATGTGCTCTAGCGGCCGCATTTGCGTCTGGCTTGTTATTGGCGAATATATAGCAATCGACGCCGGCCGTTTTCAGCTCAGCCGCAGATCAAGAGGTAACGATGTATCGTGGACGGCTTCAGAGAGATCTTTCGTTGTGGGTGGAGAAGGGGTTGATCCAGTCTCCGCAGGCCTCGGCCATCATGGCGGATTATGACAGCCGGCCCGCAAGCTTCAGTCTCGGTCGGGTTCTGTCCATTCTGGCGGCACTGCTGGTCGGCGCGGCGATCCTGCTCCTGGTTGCCTCCAATTGGGAACTCATACCCCGCCTGGTGCGCGTTTCGTTCATGATCGCGCTGATATGGGCGTTCTATCTCGCTGGCGCCGCTTTCACAGCGCGCGGCCAGACATCGCTTGCCGCAGCGATGCTTTTGCTCGGGACGCTGAGCTTCGGCGGCGCAATGTCGCTTGTCGGGCAGATGTACCATCTGTCCGGCGATGAGCTGACGATGATGGCAGTATGGTTCGCCATTGCCTGCATCGCGGCGGCTTTGTTCCGCTCAGGCAGCCAGGTGGTGATCGCCGGATTTCTCGCCTGGGGCTATTTCGCGCTCTTTCTCGAGGAAAACGACCTGAGGTGGACCGGCTGGGCGCCATGGGCGCCGCCTGCCATGGCGGCGATCGTTCTCGCGCTGATCTATTATACCGGAGCGGGCAGGGCGCGACATCTCGTCTACCTGCTGCTGATCGGCTGGCTTACCTGGATCTACTCGCTGCATGAGGATCTGATGACGGCCATCCTATTTGCCGCCGGCGGTCTCCTGGCGTTCCTCGCCGTCAGCCTGCCGGTGTCGCCGCTTGCCCGGATGGCCCGCAACGCTGGTGCAGCGCCAGCCTTCTACACCTTCCTCTTCACCAGCATCGGTCTCTTCCTTATCCATGCTGAGATCGAGAGTGGTCCCCGATTGATTGCGCTTGGCGTCGCGACGCTGGCGATAGCGGTGGCGGCAATCACGCTGTGCGGTCGGGACAACGGCGCGGTGCGTTATTCGGCCTACCTCGTCTTTGCAGCCGAGATGCTTTATCTCGCCTCGGAAACAATCGGCTCGATCATCGGCACTTCGGGTTTCTTCCTGATCTCCGGCCTGTTGGTCGCCCTCGTGGCCTGGATCGTCGTTCGCCTGGAGCGCCGGTTTTCCCATGGTGACAGGCGGGAGGCACGCCCATGAACTCCATCTTTGACGCGGGAGCGGCCGCTCACCCTTATGTCAAGCGTGCATGGATCGCCGCGATCATCCTTGCCCTGCTACAGACGGCGATCATCGGATATACGATCGAAAGCCATGCCTCCATCCTTCAAAGTGGCACCGAGGTGGTTTTGAAGACGGCGCCGATCGATCCGCGCGATCTGTTGCGTGGCGATTATGTGATCCTGAACTACGAGATATCCAGCGTCCCGGCCTCGACTATCGTAGGCGGGTTGCCGAAAGAGGCCGGCGAGCAGGTGCTGTCCGTCCGTCTTCACAAGGATTCTGATGGCTTCTGGCGCATCGCCGAATCGTCCTTTGGCTCGCTGGAGGCGAAACCGGATACTGTCGTCCTGAAGAGCCAGCCGTTCCAATACTATCCTGGCGACAGCGAGCAGACGTTCCGGGTGGAATACGGCATCGAGCGCTACTACGTGCCGGAAGGCGAGGGCGCCAAGCTTGAGACGGCGCGGTCGGACGGCCAACTTTCCATTGCGGCTCGCATTTCCGGCGATGGACAGGCGCAAATCCGAACGCTCCTTCTGGACGGTCAACCGGTCTATGAAGAGCCGCTTTATTGACGGCTTAGTGAACAAACGACCGGGCTTGCCAAATCGCATTCGTCGAACCGTCATTTTTCCTTTGCGTGGTTTGAAACGGGTGATATAGAGACGCCGCGCTCCGGAAGGCCTCATGCGTAGGCATTGCTATGCGGTTTTGCGAACGCGGGTATGGTGAAATTGGTAGACACGCCAGATTTAGGTTCTGGTGCCGTAAGGCGTGGGAGTTCAAGTCTCTCTACCCGCACCAAGGCTGCTTTGCTGCCGGGGGAGACTGAGAACCAGTCTGCCTCGAAGGCTTGCGATAAGACGCGCCATTTTGCCTTGCAAAATGCTTGAGAATTGCATGAAAGCCACGCCCGGTCGTCGGTCCGGCGTCGTGCTCATCGAAACGAACGGCTGGCTGGGCAGGGCCGCCACGAAATGAAGGTAAGAAGATGCAGGTTATCGAAACGCTCGCTGAAGGGCTGAAGCGCGAAATCAAGGTAGTTTTTCCCGCCAAGGATATGGAAGGCCGGATGAACGAGCGCCTGGCCGAGATGAAGGACAAGGTCCGCATCAACGGCTTTCGCCCGGGCAAGGTTCCGGTCGCACACCTGAAGAAGGTGTATGGCAAGTCGATCATGGCCGATCTCGTCAACGAGATCGTCCGCGACCAGCCTCCGGCAATCCTGACCGGACGTGGAGAAAAGTCTGCGACACAGCCTGAAATCGCCATGACCGAAGACAAGGACGAAGCTGATAAGATCCTGTCGGCGCAAGCCGATTTCGAGTTCACGCTGTCCTACGAAGTCATTCCGGCGATCGAGCTGAAGCCCGTCGACGGCATCAAGGTCAGCCGCGAAGTCGTCGAAATCGGCGAAGACGAAGTCACCGAACAGATCATGCGCATCGCTGAAAGCGCGCGCACCTATGAAGTCAAGAAGGGCAAGGCCGCCGATGGCGATCGCGTCAAGATGGCTTACCTCGGCAAGGTCGATGGCGAGGCCTTCGAAGGCGGCAAGGATGACGACGCTGAGCTGGTCATCGGCTCCAACCGCTTCATCCCCGGCTTCGAAGCCCAGCTCGTCGGCGTCAAGGCCGGCGACGAGAAGGTCATCAACGTAACGTTCCCGGCTGATTATCCGGCCAAGAATCTTGCCGGCAAGGAAGCCACCTTCGACATCACCGTCAAGGAAGTGGCCGCTGCCGCCGACATCGAAATCAACGACGAACTTGCCACCAAGCTCGGTCTCGAATCCGCCGATCGCCTGAAGGAAATCGTCCGCGGCCAGATCGAAAGCCAGTACGGCTCCATGACCCGCCAGAAGGTCAAGCGCCAGATTCTCGATCAGCTCGACGAGATGTACAAGTTCGACACGCCGCAGAAGCTGGTCGATGCCGAATTCGACAGCATCTGGCGCCAGATCCAGACGGATCTGGGCGAATCCGGCAAGAGCTTCGAAGACGAAGATACGACGGAAGAGAAGGCTCGCGAAGACTATCGCAAGCTTGCAGAACGTCGCGTCCGCCTCGGCCTCGTTCTGTCCGAAATCGGCGAAAAGGCCGGCGTCGAGGTCAGCGAAGACGAACTGCAGCGCGCGCTCTACGACCAGCTTCGCCAGTTCCCGGGCCAGGAAAAGGAAATCCTCGAATTCTTCCGCAACACGCCGGGCGCTTCTGCGAACCTGCGCGCGCCGATCTTCGAAGAAAAGGTCATCGACCACCTCCTGTCTGAGGTTAGCGTCACCGACAAGACCGTCAGCAAGGAAGAGCTGATGGCCGAGGACGACGAAGGCACTGAAAAGTCCGAGACCAAGAAGGCTGCGCCGAAGAAGAAGGCTGCCGCCAAGACCGAAGCAAAGGCTGAAGACGCCGAAGGCGAAGAAGCTCCCGCTGCGAAGAAGAAGGCCGCTGCGAAGAAGAAGGCTTCTGAGGACGCCGCCGAGTAATTCGGAAAATTTCCGAAGCGATCACTGGCCCTGCCGTTCGCGGCGGGGCCTTTTATGTTTTCGGTAGTATTGATCCTTGGCGGATGTCACTTGCCCCTCACTCTAACCTTCTCCCCGCAGGCGGGAAGAAGGTGGCCGACAGGTCGGATGAGGGGCGTTCTTCGCAGGCGAAGCCTCAAAGCTCTGACTTGATGTCGCCCATACGATTGCCGGCATCGAGGCCGGCGATCTTGTAGGCTTCGGCAAGTGTCGGATAGTTGAAGGTGTTCTCGACGAAATACTCGACCGTTCCCTTGAGATTCAGCACCGCCTGGCCGATGTGAACGAGTTCGGTGGCGCCTTCGCCGACGATATGGACCCCGAGCAGACGGCGGGTCTTAAGTGAGAAAATCATCTTCAGGAGGCCGGTATCGAGACCCATGATGTGGCCGCGCGAAGTCTCGCGGAAGCGGGCGATGCCGCACTCATAGGGGATATGGCGCTCCTTGACCTCTTCCTCGGTCAATCCGCAGGTGGAGATCTCAGGGACGGCATAGATGCCGTACGGAAAGTACTTCTGCGGCTCCTTGGCAATGGCGCCGACCGCCACGCGCGCAGCGATGCGTCCCTGCTCCATTGAGGTGGATGCTAGGCTCGGGAAGCCGATGACGTCGCCGGCCGCAAATATATGCGGCACGGTCGTCGCGAAGGTCTCAGGGTTGACGCTGAGCCGTCCACGGCTGTCAGCCTCAAGGCCAGCCGCTGCAAGGTTCAGCGTATCGGTGGCGCCCATGCGGCCGGCGGCGAACAGCACCATGTCGGTGACGATGCGACGGCCGCTATCGAGCGTGATTTCGGCCTTGCCATCCGGCAGCTTGACGACCTTATCGGCCTTCTGGCCGAGCAACAGCTTCATATTGCGATCGCGCAGCTGGTAGGTGAAGTCCTCGATGATCTCTCTATCGATGAAATCGAGCATGGTTGATTTCGGATCGAGAAGCGTCACCTGCGTGTCGAGCGCGCTGAAGATCGTCGCATATTCGATGCCGATGACGCCGGCACCGATCACCACCATCGAACGCGGCAGTTTTTCCATATCCAGCAGCTCGTCGCTGTCGAGGATAACCTTGCCGTCGAAGGGCATGTAATCGGGACGGAACGGCTTGGTGCCGACAGCAAGCAGGATGCTTGCCGTTGTGACGCGCAGCACCTCGCCGTCATCCTTGACGATCTCGAGCGTTTGCGGATCGACGAAGCTCGCCCTCCCGCGGATATGCTGCACGCGGTTGCGGGCAAACTGGTGCTCCAGCACCTCGACCTCGTGGTCCAGCGTGATCAGCAGGCGGCGGCGCAGGTCGTCAGCGCTGATCTCCTGTTTGACGCGATAGGCGCGGCCGTAGAAGCCACGTTCGCGCCAGCCGGAGAGGTTGAGCGCGGTTTCGCGCAGCGTCTTGGACGGGATGGTACCGGTATGGACAGAAACGCCGCCGACCCGCTTGCCCTGTTCGATGACGAGTACCGTCTTGCCGAGCTTTGCTGCCTGGATAGCGCCTCTGCGGCCGGCCGGGCCACTGCCGACAACGACGAGATCGAACTGGTACATCGAATAGCCCCGCAGGATTGAGATGGAATCAATGTCGCACCGCAACAAATGTTGCGCTCAACCGGTAGCTGGTCAATGTTACAGATTGTCTAACGTCGAACAATCACGAATTGGAAAAGCCGAGCCATGGCTCAAGTTTTTCAAACGTGCGATCCATCGCGTAGGCCTTGCTGATCGGAAGCGAGATGTGGCCATAAAGTATGGAGATCTGCTTTTCCGAGATGCTCTCGTCGAGCTTGGTAATCGCTGCCAGATAAAGTGCGGAGGCAAGCCCTGTGCGATCGGCGCCCGCCTGGCAATGGATCAGCAGCGGCTTTGGCGCATCGCGCATGATTGCGACGAGCTGTTCGGCCTGGGCTTGGCTCAGTTCCTTGTCGGCGGACATCTTGAAGTCGATATGATTGATGTCGAGTTGCCTTGCCTGTGCCACTTCGTTGTCATACCAGTCGCGACCCGTGTTGTCGCCGCGCAGGTTGATGATGGTCTTGATGCCATATTGTTTTTGGAACGAGACAATGTCGCTCGCGGAAGGCTGGGACGAGCGATAGACCTCACCCTCGATCACCGGGTGGAAATTCGTGGTCAGCAGCATGTTGCAGTAGAAGCCGCCGACGAACAACGCCGAGGGCAGGACTGCAAAGCGCAGAAATCCCTTGGTGAACTGGAGAATAGGACGACGGCGCGGCAGTGCAATCTGCATGGTATCTCCAGACGCCATACCGAAATCGGTAGGCGGGCGAAAGCATGTCCTTTCTGCCAGATCATCCTGACGGCCACCTGAAGCTGTTGAAAACGACCGCGATGGACAAGTAAACAGGCTAGATCAGGCGCAGTCCTTTAAAGGAGGCGTGGCCGTCCTTGCCGATAATGATGTGGTCGTGGACAGTGATCCGGAGAGGCTTGGCTGTGTCGACGATCATCTTCGTCATGTCGATGTCTGGCCGTGATGATGTTGGATCGCCGGAGGGATGGCTATGGAGCAGCCGTCGCAACGCCGCTGGCGATAAGCGTGCGCCCGGACGGCACCAAAGTCTGCTGCTTCATCGCGCCGATAATGTCTTTTTGGGTGCTCATTGCATTCTCACTGTTCGCCCAGTGCCTCGTCCCGATTTTCAAGGGTCATGCGCTGCGGCTTCGGCGCCATGTGCCTGGAGGGACCCCGACCCAAGCGACAAAAACTCGCGAAAAATGGCCTTGATCGGCGAAGCCGCAGGCAAACGCGATTTTGGCTAGCGCCAGGTCCGAGCCCAAGAGCAATTCTTGGGTGGTTTGGGGGCGATGGGAGAGACATTGATAGGTATTGCAGTTGAATGTTGGATTGACTTTATCGCATGCAATACATAGTTTTTCTACTCGTGCCGTGCGCCTGCGTTGAAGTATGACGGAAAATGGTTGACGAGGCATCTTGATGGACATAACTCACCCGTCTCGCGATGACTGTCCCGAGGAATTCAGCCTCACGCGTCGGAAACTGATGGTGGGTGGCGCTTTGTTCGCAGGAGGCGTGTTGCTGCCTCCGGAGGTTTTGGCTCAATCTTTAGATGTGAGCGCGCCAGAGATTTCTCCAAAATTCATGGAAGTGTCGTCTCTCCTCATTGACCACCATTTGGATGGTGAGATTGGGGCACGTATGGCTGCCGCCATGCTGCGGATACATCCGGAGATTGAGCATGATATTGGCGCAATTATTGAAATTGCAAAGAAAGAAAACGCCAGGATCGTCGAGGACTTCTTTGCCGATATTCCGGAAGGGCGCCTGAAGGACACGGCCCTGGCCATCATTTCGGCCTGGTATACAGGCGTTGTTGAGAATTCACCCGACGCGGAGGTCTTCGCCTTTGAGACGGCGCTTATGTACCAGCCGACCCATGACGTCATGACAATCCCAACCTACGCAATATCCGGTCCCAATGGATGGAATGCGGAGGCCTCGGCTCTTGGCGATATGCCGACATTCTGACGAGAGCTGCCCGGTTCGCGAAGGTGCGTTGCGGGCGGTTATCAAACAAATCGAGCGACACGCCCCTAACGAGGACTTTGTCATGGGATCAGCTTGCAGCGGGTTTTGACGTGCCTACTCAAGCCTTTGGATAGTCGGAATCGATAAGATGGCAAACGATTACAGTGCCGATGTTATTGTCGTTGGGACAGGCGTCATTGGCTGCATCGTGGCCGAGCAGGCGCTGGACGCAGGGTTGTCTGTTCTCATGCTGGAAGCCGGCCCTCGTGTGGAGCGGTGGCAAATTGTTGAAAATTATCGCAACGTACCGCCTCGGTTCAAGCAAAATTGGAATGCGCCCTATCCGGCGAAGCCCTGGGCACCGCATATTGAATCAGAATTGGTAGACGCCACGACCGACTACCTGCAGCTTGAAGGGCCGAATGGGCGTGCATACCGGCAGGGCTATGTGCGTTATGCTGGCGGCGCTACGTGGCATTGGGCGGGCATTTGCTGGCGTCTGCATCCCGATGATATGCGGATGAAGAGCCTTTACGGCGTCGGCCGGGACTGGGCGTTTGATTACAACACACTCGAACCATACTACACCCGCGCCGAATACGCGTTGGGAGTATGCGGTCCGTCCGAGGTTGAGCTGCAATGGCCGCCACTGCCGCGCTCCAAGTCCTATCCAATGGGCCGTATTCCCTTCGGCCCGGGCGAGCAACGTTTTACAGAGGCTGCGGCACGGGTTGGCATCACCAATCTTCCCGCCCCTCAAGCTCGCAATAGCGGAGTTTCCTACGACGGACGACCGCCCTGTTGCGGCAACAACAACTGCTTCCCGGTCTGTCCGATCTCCGCGAAATACGATGCGGCATCGGCACTGCCAAGGATCGAATCAAAGGGCGGCAGGATTCTTGCGAATTCGGTCGTCTACCGGGTGGAGACGGATGCAAAGCAAAACATCCAGGCGGTACATTTCTTCAACCCTAACAAGGAATCGCAAAGGGTTGTCGGCAGGCTTTTCGTCATTGCCTGTAATGCCATAGAGACGCCGAAACTGCTCCTGATGTCCAAGGACGAGCGCAACCCGAATGGCGTTGCCAATCATTCGGACCAGGTCGGGCGCAATCTGATGGATCAGCCCAAAATCAGCGCACAGATGGTGCTCGCAGAGCCTATGTGGACGGGCGTGGGGCCCGTGCAGGGCAGCAGCATCATGATGACGGGGCAAGGCGCTTTCCGAAGCAAACATGCAGGTGCCATGCTTCGTTGCGAAAATGCCGCTCTCAGCGCCGTGGGCGGTCAGGCAGCGCTCGCGAAGGGGCTGGTTGGAAAGGCGCTGGACGCAGAGATTCGCAGGCTATCAGCCTGCACCGCGCGACTAACAATCGAGCACGAGATCCTGTCGGATCCCAATAACCGCCTGACGTTGTCGGATAAGAAAGACTGGCTGGGCCTCAACAAGCCAAACATCTACTATGATGTCGGCGACTATGTCCGCCGCGGCCACCAGGAATATACCCTGCCACTGCTCAAGAAACTGATCGCGGAGCTTGGTGCCGTCGAAAGCGAGATCGCCACGACCTTCACCAACAGCGACCACATGATGGGGAGCTGCATCATGGGCACCGATCCCACAGACTCTGTGGTCGATGTCGACTGTCGTGCGCATGATCATCACAATCTTTTCTTGCCGGGCGGCGCGGCGATGACGACGGGCGGATGCGGCAACAGCACCATCACCATGGCGGGCTTGGCCATGAAGGCCTCCGATGCCATCGTTGACCAGTTGAAGCGGGGCTGAGCGTGGACACTTTCTTCCGGCTCTTTGGCGCTATAATCTGTTTGATGTCTGCGAGCTCGACGGCCTTTGCCGCCGACGATGATGCGCAAGCTGCCTCGGTCAAGCGCGGCGCGTATATCGCCACCGCCTCGGATTGCTCCGCCTGCCACACGACGCCAGGTGGCAAGCCATTCGCGGGCGGACTTGCCATCGCGACCCCAGTGGGCACGATCTATTCCACCAATATTACACCTTCGGCGACTGCGGGCATTGGACAATATACGGAAAAGCAATTTGCCCGTGCTGTGCGGGCGGGCGTTCGGGCCGATGGTGCGAACCTCTACCCGGCGATGCCGTACACATCTTATAACGTGCTGACGGACGCAGATATCCACGACCTCTACGCTTACTTTCAGCACGGCGTCTCACCCGTCGATACGGTGCCGAAGCGCAGGGCACTGCCGTTTCCGATGAATATTCGCCGATCGATGATGGCGTGGAACCTCCTGTTCCTCGGCAGCAGCGATGACGAGGCCGACGCCACCCAATCACCCGAGTGGAATCGTGGCAAATATCTTGTTGATGGGGCGGCGCATTGCAGCACCTGCCATACGCCGCGCGGCTTCCTCATGCAGGAATTGTCCGGGCACTATCTGGGTGGTGCGCAAGTCGGCCCATGGTTTGCGCCAAACATCACCTCGGATACCATCAGTGGCATTGGGAGCTGGAGCAAGGACGAACTCGTTCGCTATCTGGCGACCGGCTCGCTGCCCGGCAAGGCGCAGGCCGCGGGCAGCATGGGAGAGGCCGTAGAGCACAGCTTTTCTCAGCTCAAGCAGCTAGATATCTCGGCGATCGCGACCTATATCAAGACCGTGGCGCCGCTGCATGATGCGTCGGATGACCAGTCGCGGTTTGGCTATGGGAAGCCCTTCTCACAGCTTGCAAGCTTGCGCGGGGCGAACCCGATCCGCTCGGATACGGACGCGCAAGCCAGAGGCGCAGTATTGTTTTACGGGAATTGTGCTTCCTGCCACCAGGCTTTTGGCCAAGGCAGCAAAGATGCCTATTATCCGAGCCTGTTCCACAATTCCGCGACAGGTGCGGTCAATCACAACAATCTGATTGCCACGATTCTGAATGGCGTTGAGCGGACTACGCCCAAGGGCCAGGCATTCATGCCTGGTTTCGGCGGCAAGGCGAATGACATCAATGCTCTGACTGATAGCCAAGTTGCCACGCTGGCGAGTTACGTGATTGACAACTACGGTCGGGCCAGCACCCCGGTCACACCTGCCGATGTCGCCCAGGTGCGGGCTGGTGGTCCTGCGTCCTCACTCCTGCTTCTGGCACGTATTGGCATCGCCATTGGCGCTATTTTAGGTTTGGCGATTGTGCTGCTGCTTGTTGTTTGGCGGCGGCGAGCCACGGCGGGTTAGCTGGCTTCTCCGCGTGGCAGCATTGGTTGCGTGTCCTTGCACGCACCGATCCTCTGTGACGACGCTCTCCTGTTTGCGCCGCTTTGCGACCGCCGCCAGGGAGGACCCGACAGCCGATGCTACTCGTCGTTAGTGACTGGACCATGTCTCACATGCCAGCCTGTCGTTTACTTTCTCTGTTCTAGGGCTATGAGACTTTGATTGTTTTCATAGCGCCAACTCATCGATGGGCTTTTCGCTGTCGTTCCCCCAGGTGCACTGAGTTCAAGTTGCGCCTCTTGGGTCAAAAAATATCCGTTCATCCAGGAGCGGCTCCTGATCGTCGTCCCCAGCCGCCGTAAAGCGGTCCGGCGCTCATCTCGCCTTTGCCCATGCGGACCGGGGGCTCGGCCATGGCTCACCCTTGAAGAGGACGGAGGCCCGGCCGATCAAGACCTCCAGGTGATAGTGTGAAAATTTCGCAGCCCGTCGACGTAACGCCGACCGTATGTTCGTATTGCGCCGAAAGCGAGCGGTCGCGGGTAACGGCGGTCCAGCCGTCTCCAAGCACTTTCACATGCGGGCGGCCGAGATTGATCATCGGTTCAATGGTGAAGATCATGCCTTCTCGCATTTCTGGCCCTTCGTTGGAGCGGCCGTAATGCAAGATATTCGGCGAATCGTGGAACAGCCTACCGACGCCGTGGCCGCAGAAATCCCGAACGACAGAGCAGCGTTCCGCTTCGGCAAATGTCTGGATCGCTTCGCCGATCGCACCGGTTCTTGCCCCCGGACGCACGGCGGCAATCCCGCGCATCAGCGATTCATGGGTAACCTCGAGCAACCGCTCCGCCGAGCGCTTGACCGTGCCGACGGGATACATGCGGCTCGAATCGCCATGCCAGCCGTCGAGCACATAGGTGACGTCGATGTTGACGATGTCGCCTTCGCGCAGCGGCTTGTCATTGGGAATGCCATGGCAGACAACATGGTTGATCGAGGTGCAGGACGATTTCGTATAGCCGCGATAGTTGAGCGTCGCCGGGTAGGCGCCCTGGTCCATGCCGAATTCGAAGACGAAGCGATCGATCACGTCGGTGGGCACGCCCGGCTCGACGATCGCGGCCAGCTCGTCAAGACAACGCGCCGTCAGCTGGCATGCCTTGCGCATGCCCTCAAAAGCGTCATTGCCGTAGAGGCGGATTGCGCCCGTATTTTTCGCCGGCGCCGTCGACGCTTCGATGTAGTTCACCATGGATCAGCCTTCAGCAGAAATCGCTATACTTGTACATAATGCAGCTATGGCGGGTTCGTCTATCGGGATCAATCCCGCCGGTGTTATTTCGCCCGGCGATACCAGGCATTTCAGGGCATAGGCCTCGACGCCGCGCCGTCGTGCGCGCTCATAGGCGGCGGCATAGAAAATGTCGAGATCGTCGCAAATTCGAAAGCGTTCGCAGTCATTGCGCTGGACGACATAAAGCATGATCGCCCTGAAGCCGGCCTCGACCATGTCGCCCAATTCTTCGAGGTGTTTCGCGCCCCGCGCCGTCACGGTGTCGGGAAATTCGGCCAGCCCTGGTTCGCGCATGAAATGCACGTTCTTCACCTCGACATAGGTGGTGGTCCTGAGCGGATCGGTCAATAGTAGGTCAATACGCGAGTTCCGGCCATATTTCTTCTCACGGCTGACGGTCGCATAGTCTGCGAGATCTTGCACTTGACCCGCGGCGATCGCTTCTGCCGCTACCCGGTTCGGCATACCGGTATTGACCCCGACGATTGTGCCATCCGCCTCGATCATCTCGAACACATGCCGGTATTTGCGGGTTGGGCTGTCATGCTCCGACAGCCAGATGCGCGAGCCCGCAGTGGTCAAGCCCTGCATGGAGCCGGTGTTGGGACAGGAACCAGTGATGATCTCGCCATTCTCAAGCTCGGCGTCGAAGAGAAAGCGCTTATAGCGGGAAATCAGCCGGGCAGGGACCAGGGGTCTTTCAAACAGCATGGATGTCTCGGTTCAGGCCTGTTCCATGACGAAAGAACCCGGCGCCTCTTCAATCGCGTTCATGGCGCCGCCGCCGGGGATGCGGGCGGCCACGCGGCGACTGTCCTTCTCCTCGATCCATGAATGCCAATGCGGCCACCAGGAGCCGGCAGTCTCTTTCGCCTGCGCAATCCATGTATCGAATTCGCCCTTAACCACGCCGCCGGTCCAGAATTGATATTTGTGCCTGTCGGGATGATTGACGACGCCGGCGATATGTCCCGAGCCGGTGACAACGAAATCGACCGGCCCGCCGAAGAACTGGCTGCCGAGGAAAACCGATCTGGCAGGCGCAATATGGTCCTCACGCGTGGCGAGATTGTAGATCGGAATCTTGACGTCCTTCAGGGAAAGCCTCTTGCCGTCGAGCACCATTTTCCCCTGGCTCAATGTGTTGTCCAGATAGCAGTTGCGCAGATAGAAGGAGTGATTGGCAGCGGCCATGCGGGTACTGTCGGCGTTCCAGTAGAGCAGGTCGAAGGGCATCGGCTCCTGGCCCTTTAGGTAGTTGTTGACGAAATAGGGCCAGATCAGCTCCGACGCGCGCAGCATATTGAATGCCGTCGCCATTTTCGAGCCGTCGAGATAGCCGACGGCTTTCATCTGGTTCTCGAGTGCCTCGATCTGCTCCTCGTCAACGAAGACCTTGAGGTCGCCGGCATAGGTGAAATCGACCTGCGTCGTCAGCAGTGTCGCCGATCGGATCCGCTTGTTCTTCTCTTTGGCATGCAGCGCCAGCGTTGCCGCCAGCAGCGTGCCCCCGACGCAATAGCCGATGGCGTTGACCTCGGTCTCCCCGGTCGATTTCTCTATCGTATCCAGCGCAAACTCAATCCCTTCGCGGGCATAGGCCACCCAGTCCTTGCCGGCATGCCGGCTGTCCGGATTGACCCATGAGATGACGAAGACCGTCTGCCCCTGATCGACGCACCATTTGATGAATGATTTTTGCGGATTGAGGTCGAGAATATAGAACTTGTTGATCCAGGGCGGGCAGATGAGGAGCGGTCTCTTGAGCACCGTGTCGGTGGTCGCGTCATACTGGATGATCTGGCAGATATCGCTCTGGGCGATGACTTTGCCTGAGGTCAGCGCCATGTTCTTGCCGATGGCGAACTTGCTCATGTCGGTCTGCCTGAGCTTCAAAGCTCCGCCGCCGGCACTGATGTCCTCGGCCAGCATTTTCATGCCGCGCACGAGGTTCTCGCCATTCGACGCAACGGTTTCTCGATAGAGTTGCGGATTGGTGGCAACGAAATTGGCCGGCGATAGCGCAGCCGTGATCTGCTTGACGTAGAAAGCCGCCTTGTGGCGGGTGTGAGCGTCGAGCCCATCGGCGTCGATGACGAGCTTTTCAGCCCAGTCCGCGGTCAGGAGATAGGTCTGCCGCAGGAAATCGAAAAAGGGATTCTTCTGCCAGTCGTCGTCTGCGAAGCGCTTGTCCTTGGCAGGAGGCGGGCTCTCGATTGGCTCCTCGTTGCCGCTCAGGCGTTGCATCGAGCGGGTCCAAAGTCCGAAATAGCCCGACATCAGCTGCGTCTGTGCCTCGAAGGCGCGCTGCGGATCGGAAATCCAATATTCGGTAACCTTGGACAGCGTCTTGACCATATCGGTCATCGGATCGATGTCCTCAGCGCGTTCGCCACGCTCTCGAGGTGCAAGCCATGCTGATGCCGCCTTGCCCAGGCTCTCGAGCGCGCGGGCGAAATTCATCGCCATCGCCTCTGGATCCTTGACGATATAGGCCTCGACCGACTTCGGGTCGAAGCCGGGATAGGCGCGGTTGCCCTCGCTATCGTCCTGCTTGCTGTCGGTCACGCGTCATCCTCCCGGCGGCAGCACTGTTTTGTTTTCCATTTGTACATCGTGGCGGAAAAGGAATACAAGTTCCAATGACAGGCAAGCGTCCTCTTGCTTTGCTGCTGCGACAAATTTAACAGTCATGTGTGCGACGCAGACAGGGCAGGACAAGAATGATGGACGGCGGCATGGTGGCAAGTTTCAACCGGTATTTCGTGATCTGCGGCATTCTCGCGATCGCGCTCGCCGGATGCACCACGCCAGCGCAGCGCGCAGCATATGCTGCCAAGCGCGCGGCCCCGCAACCCGTCGTCATGAAGTCCAACGAGGGCAAGCCGATGGACGGGTCCGCCGCTGCGGTATCGGCGAACGGCTTCCCCGATTTCAACACGCCGCTGACGGCCGCCAACGTTCAGATCAGCGACCAGCAGGCAACCGACATCCGGGCGCAGCTGACCGCGCTGGGCGCGCAGAAGAAGGCGGGCACGATTACACAGGCGGAATACGATCGCCGGGTGATCGAAATGCGCAAGCTTGCTGCCAATCACGGCCAGGATACCTTGTCGGAAATCCAGAAATAACCTTGCCTTTCAGGCGATTTGGACGCAAAGCGTTCGACGACGCAGATTTCCCGCTATATCTTTCCGGGTTCGAGGCAAGCGGTGCAATCGACTGCCTAATTTTAACCGCATCCCTCGCGTCATGATAGAAATACGGCGCCGCGATTCCGAAGTTCGTATCGCGGCAGTCCGGAAGACGAACGAACTTCGGTGTGGTCGTTTTGGCCGCTGTCCCATGGGGTCTAGAAATGGAAGAGTTTCACAAAGTCCGGCGCCTGCCGCCTTATGTCTTCGAACAGGTCAACCGTTTGAAGGCCAGCGCGCGAGCGGGTGGGGCCGATATCATCGACCTCGGCATGGGAAACCCCGATCTTCCGACCCCGAAGGCCATTGTCGACAAACTGTGCGAGGTCGTGCAAGACCCGCGCACGCATCGTTATTCCTCTTCCAAGGGCATTCCTGGCCTTCGCCGGGCGCAGGCTGGCTATTATGCGCGGCGATTCGGCGTCAAGCTGAACCCGGATACGCAGGTCGTTGCCACGCTCGGGTCGAAAGAAGGTTTTGCCAACATGGCGCAGGCGATTACCGCGCCGGGCGACGTCATCCTTTGCCCGAACCCGACCTATCCGATCCACGCCTTCGGCTTCCTGATGGCCGGCGGCGTCATTCGCTCGATGTCGGTCGAGCCGGACGAGAGCTTCTTTCCGCCGCTGGAGCGGGCAGTCAGGCACTCCATCCCAAAGCCGATCGCGCTGATCCTCAACTACCCGTCCAATCCGACGGCCTATGTGGCAACGCTTGATTTCTACAAGGATGTCATCGCCTTCGCCAAGAAGCACGACATCATCGTCCTTTCGGACCTTGCCTATTCGGAAATCTATTTCAACGATGCGCCGCCGCCTTCCGTTCTGGAGGTGCCCGGGGCCATGGACGTTGCGGTCGAATTCACCTCGATGTCGAAGACCTTTTCCATGCCCGGTTGGCGCATGGGCTTTGCCGTCGGCAACGAGCGCCTGATCGCAGCGCTGACGCGGGTCAAATCCTATCTCGACTACGGCGCTTTCACGCCGATCCAGGTTGCCGCAACCCATGCGCTCAACGGCGACGGCTCCGACATCGCCGAGGTGCGCAGCATCTACAAGCGCCGCCGCGACGTGCTGGTCGACAGCTTCGGCAAGGCCGGGTTCGACATCCCGCCGCCGGCGGCGACGATGTTTGCATGGGCGAAGATACCGGAAAAGTTCCGCCACCTCGGTTCGCTCGAGTTCTCCAAGCTGCTGGTGGAAAAGGCTGATATCGCGGTGGCACCTGGCATCGGCTTCGGCGAGCAGGGCGACGAATACGTCCGCATCGCCCTTGTCGAGAACGAGCACCGCATCCGCCAGGCCGCGCGCAATCTGAAGCGTTTCCTGTCGACGGCGGACGAGACCATGCATAATGTGATTTCGCTCAACGCTCACCGTTGATCTCATTATTCTCCGGCAGCCGCCAAGGCTGCCGGTTCATGACATTTATCAGGAACGATCCATGGCAGATGCCCTCAAAATCGGCATTGCGGGCTTAGGCACCGTCGGTGCAGCGCTCGCTCGTATCATTCAGCAGCGCGGCGATGAACTCACCGCCACCTGTGGCCGACCGATCAGGATCGTTGCCGTCTCTGCGCGGGATAAAACCAAGGATCGCGGCATCGACCTTTCCGGCGTCGAATGGTTCGACGGCCCGGTCGACCTGGCCCACAAGGCGGATATCGATGTCTTTGTCGAACTAATCGGCGGGTCAGAAGGTGCGGCCAATGCTTCGGTGCGGGCAGCCCTTGCCCGCGGTCTCCATGTGGTGACGGCCAACAAGGCCCTCCTTGCCTATCACGGAGTCGAATTTGCCGAGATCGCGGAAGAGAAAGGCACGCTCCTGAATTTCGAGGCGGCAGTCGCCGGCGGCATTCCCGTCATCAAGGCGCTGCGCGAATCGCTGACCGGCAACACCATTTCACGCGTCTATGGCATCATGAACGGCACCTGCAACTACATCCTGACCCGGATGGAGAAAGAGGGATTGTCTTTCGCCGATTGCCTCAGGGAAGCGCAGCGTCTCGGCTATGCTGAAGCCGATCCTGCCTTCGATATCGAGGGCAACGATACGGCCCACAAGCTGGCTATCCTGACGACGCTTGCCTTCGGCAACCGTATTGCCGCCGACGATATCCATCTCGAGGGCATCACCAATATCTCGATCGAGGACATTCGCGCCGCGTCGGAGCTCGGATACCGCATCAAGCTTCTCGGCGTCGCCCAGCGCACCGATACCGGCATCGAACAGCGGGTCCATCCGACCATGGTACCGCTTGATTCGGTCATCGCCCAGGTCGATGGGGTCACCAATGCCGTGGCGATCGAATCCGACATTCTCGGCGAACTGCTGATGGTTGGCCCTGGCGCCGGTGGCAATGCGACCGCGTCCTCCGTGCTCGGCGACATTGCCGACATCGCCAAGAGCCAGCCTGGCGCGCAGCGCGTGCCGGTGCTTGGACATCCCGCAAAACAGTTGAAGCCCTACCAGAAGGCCCAGATGCGGCGGCATTCGGGCGGCTACTTCATCCGCCTGACGGTCGAGGATCGCACCGGCGTCTTTGCAAGCGTCGCCGGCCGCATGGCTGAAAACAATATCTCGCTCGAATCGATCGTCCAGCGCTCCAAGCAGCATCTGTCTCCTTCCGACCATCAGACGATCATCCTTGTCACCCACGCGACCCAGGAAGATTCCGTCCGCAAGGCAGTCGCGGCCATCAAGACCGAAGGCTATCTCGTCGGCGAACCCCAGGTCATCCGTATCGAGCGGCCGAGGGAAGACTGACTCGAGAAGCGAGGGGAACGGTGGAAACCGCGGCCGATCCTGTACAGCGGGCCTTTCTGGGTGTCGAGCGCTCGATCTTGGGAAACCGCTGGGTCGCGCGGCTGGATCAGGCCGGTCAAAATCGTGCGCTTGCCATGGCGCAGACGCAGGGTATGCCGGATTTGATCGCCCGGGTTCTGGCCGGTCGCGGGGTCGGCGTCGAAGAGGCCACCGCTTTTCTCGACCCGACGATCCGCGGATTGATGCCGGATCCCTATACGATGACCGATTGCAAAGAGGCAGCGCTGCGTCTGCTGCAGGCAGTCAAGGCAGGCGAGAGTGTCGCAATCTTTGGCGACTATGACGTCGATGGCGCCTCCTCCTCGGCGCTGCTTTTTCGTCTCCTCAATCACTTCGGCGTGCCGGCAACGATCTATATCCCGGATCGCATTTTTGAAGGCTACGGGCCAAATCCCACTGCTATCAACCAGTTGATCGACAACGGCGCTCGGCTGATCGTCACGGTCGATTGCGGATCGACCAGCTTCGAAGCGTTGGAAGCGGCGAGGGTGCGTGGCGTTGACGTGGTTGTCATCGATCACCATCAGGTCGGCGCCGCGTTGCCTCCATGCCATGCGCTAGTCAATCCCAACCGCGAAGACGATTTATCGGGCCAGGGCCACCTCTGCGCTGCCGGCGTCGCCTTCCTTGTTCTGGTTGCGACCCTTCGCCTTCTGCGCGAGGCTGGCGACAGGCGGGTGAATACGATCGACCTTCTAGCCTGGCTCGATATCGTGGCACTTGCAACCGTCTGCGATGTCGTGCCGCTGAAGGGTTTGAATCGCGCCTATGTCGTCAAGGGCCTGATCGCAGCGCGCCACCAGGGCAATGCCGGCCTGTCGGCGCTTTTTCGCAAGGCCGGCCTCGGCGGTCCGATAACACCCTATCATTTCGGCTTCATGATCGGCCCGCGCATCAACGCCGGCGGCCGCATCGGCGATGCGGCGCTCGGTAGCCGCCTGCTTACGCTGGAGGACAATACCGAGGCCGAGGCAATCGCCGAGCGGCTTGACGATCTCAACAAGGAGCGCCAGGCCATGGAAGTGGCGATGCTGCAGGAGGCGGAGGCGGAAGCACTCGCCGAATACGGCAATGGCGACGGCGCCTCGGTCATCGTCACGGCGCGCGAAAATTGGCATCCCGGCATTGTCGGTCTGATCGCGTCACGATTGAAGGACAAGTTCAGGCGCCCGGCCTTTGCGATCGCGTTCAATTCCTCCGGAATCGGCACCGGTTCCGGCCGGTCGATTACTGGCTTCGACATGGGCCGCATGGTGCGCGCGGCGGTCGATGCCGAACTGCTCGTCAAGGGTGGCGGGCATGGAATGGCTGCCGGCCTGACGGTCGAGCGCGCCAATCTTGGCAAGCTTAGAGCCTTTTTCACTGAGAAAGCTGAAAAGCAGGTGCAGGGCCTCGTTGCAAACGAGACGCTGAAGATCGATGGAGCGCTCGGTGCGACCGGCGCGACGGTCGATCTTGTCGACAAGCTGGAAACCGCCGGTCCCTACGGTTCCGGCCACCCGCAACCGATTTTTGCCATCCCCGCCCACCGGCTGCGCGATGTCCGCCTGGTCGGCAAGTCGCACGTCAAGATAACGCTTGAGGCGCAGGACGGCGGCAAGCTGGAGGGGATAGCTTTTCGCTCAGTGGAGACGCCGCTCGGCAACCTCCTGCTCAATTCCCGCGGGGCGCAGCTCCATGTAGCAGGGACGCTCGGTGCCGATCATTGGCAAGGCTCGCGTCGCGTGCAACTGCGCGTGACGGATGCAGCCAAGGCGCCGTAGGAAAACGGCGCTGTGGCCGGCAACTCAAATTAGACGTTCGTTTGGGAAGTGGTACGCCCTAGGGGAGTCGAACCCCTCTTTACAGAATGAAAATCTGTCGTCCTAACCGATAGACGAAGGGCGCATACCGTGGCGCCCTTATAGTCAGGGGCCCCCAATCCCGCAAGAGGAAAATCACGCCTCGCGGGCAGAAATTGGGGGTAAGTTCTGCCAGGCAAATGGAGCCGTGGATGGTACGCCCTAGGGGAGTCGAACCCCTCTTTACAGAATGAGAATCTGTCGTCCTAACCGATAGACGAAGGGCGCATGCGTGAAGACAAAGATAGGGAAAATTTAGTTGCCCTGCAAGCAAGCGTCGCTCAAATGCTGATGCGGGGGGAAACACTGGTACGCCCTAGGGGAGTCGAACCCCTCTTTACAGAATGAAAATCTGTCGTCCTAACCGATAGACGAAGGGCGCGTCCGGTGTGTGGCGCCCTTATAGTCAGGCGATTTCAATCCCGCAAGCCGCTATTTCGGCTTTTCCGTAAAAAAATGACAGAATGATTGCAATCTGCGCAATCGGGAAATAGTGACGTTTAACAGCACGTTATATCGGATTGTCGAAGTGACTGCTGCAGCGCCAGGCCCATCCCCGCCCCAGATTTTGTTGACTCGGAGCAAGCTTGCCGCGGACAGCTTTCCGTCTGTTGCGTCTACTTTAGCGATGCCGCCATGCCGGGCGTCATCGTTATGTCGGAGCTGGGTTGCGGCAGTGTTGCAATCGCGCTTCCCTGCGGCATCGTCATGTTTCCGCCCTGGCTCTGCTTTGCAGCAAGGGAGCGCGCGACCATCAGCGCCTCCTGGCTATCGAGCATATGTGACTTGCCCGGAGGAGGAAGAATGCGGGATGGCGTCGCATCCGCCGTTGGCCTGCCCCTCGCCGATGCTGGCATCGCGGCAGCCTGCCGTGGCTGCGGCTGCGGCGGTGCTGCGTTCTGGGACGTCTGTTCGCTCAGTGGCATGATGCCAACCTGCTGCGGCATCGGAGCAGGGGCAAGCGCTGGGCTGCTGTAAACGTTGCGAAATGGCTGGGGAGCGGCATAGGCCTCGACCGGGCCGGCAAGCGTCCCGTCCGGCCGCACCGCGATTGGCGGCGCCGCCGAATAGATGCTCGACCTGTTAGCGTTGAGCGCGGTCGGCTGCGTAACGAGGCCGCCTATCCCCGCCGAGCCGCCAACGGACCCGGCAGGGGGCGTCGGGGCACTGGGATAAAAGCCGGTGCTGCTCTGCGATTGAGCAACGTCACGCTGCGCGCCGGTAACACTTCTGACCTGCGGATCGCGATAGCCGCCGGGCTTCTGCGCGGCCGCCGCCTTGGCATTGAGTGCTGAAGCAAGCTGCTCCGAGGCGCTGATCTCTGGCTTGATCTCGCCGGCTTCCTTCGTCTTTGCCTTTGTGGTGACGCATCCGGAAAGGGCAACCACGGAGACCAACAGCGCGATCAGACTGATGCCGTTCCGAGTGCTCAAAATTATCTGCCGGTGGCGCAAAGGATGTTCCTCGCTCATGTCTGAACAAGCGTCGGAACCTATCCCGCCTGGGATGATGCTTCCTGGAGCGCGGATGGTAGAGGCGCCCCCGAATCCGATGCCTGATGCTTCGATAAGGTCGAACATGCAGGGCAGCGGTGGCCTTCGCAAGTGCGCGCAGCGCTCAAGACGATGCTATTCGCACTTGCCGCAAGCCTCGGGAAAGCCTCGCTTTACCAGACCCCTGTATTGGCCATGGAAGCCCAGGGTTCGGAGGAGGGAAGATTCTCGCCCTTCTGGATCAACTCGATGGAAATCCCGTCTGGCGAACGCACGAAAGCCATATGGCCGTCGCGTGGAGGACGGTTGACCGTGACGCCGCTGTCCATCAATTTCTGGCAGATCGCATAGATGTCGTCCACCTCGTAGGCGAGGTGTCCAAAGTTGCGGCCACCGGTATAGTTCTCGGTGTCCCAGTTGTAAGTCAGCTCCAGACAGGGAGACAGATTGGCGCGCGCGAGATCTATATCGCCTTTTGCGGCAAGAAAGACTAAGGTGAAGCGGCCCTTCTCGTTCTCATATCGGCGTATTTCGGTGAGACCGAACAATGTGGTGTAAAAGTGTAACGATGCGTCGAGATCTTTGACGCGAACCATTGTGTGCAGGTATCTCATTCTATTTCCTCTCTAATGTTGCATTCGTCTTTTTTAGATGACGTTACGCCAGCCTGGGGCAAGTCTCAGGAGCGAGATTTGCAGTTGGTAATAATCGAAAACTAGCACTTGCGCTTTTCGGTTACCAAGATGTTAATCTTCATTTGAAGAATCAGTTGACCGTAACAGTGTGACGCGTAATCGAGGGGCTGGCGAAGATGGGTGACCGAATTTCATCGAGTGGAATTGCCGACTTTGAAGAGCTGTCGGGGGAAGCAGTCGAGCTCATCGAAATCAGTGGCGTTGTCAAGTGGTTCGACGTCGCCAAGGGCTTCGGTTTCATCGTTCCCGATAACGGCATGCAGGATGTTCTCCTGCACGTGACCTGCCTGCGCCGCGACAACTATCAGACTATCCTCGAAGGCACCCGGATCGTTGCACTCATTCAGAAGCGGGATCGCGGCTACCAGGCTTTCAAGATCCTTTCCATGGATCAGTCGACTGCCGTGCATCCGTCACAGCTGCCGCCGGTTCGCACCCATGTTCAGGTCACGCCGACGAGTGGGCTCGAGCGAGCCCTGGTCAAATGGTTCAACCGCACCAAAGGCTTCGGCTTCCTGACGCGGGGCGAGGGGACCGAAGACATCTTCGTACACATGGAAACCCTGCGCCGCTTCGGCCTGACGGAACTGCGCCCCGGGCAGGTGGTTCTCGTTCGTTTCGGGCCTGGTGAAAAGGGTCTGATGGCAGCCGAAATACATCCTGATTCACCAAGCCCCGTCAGCAGGCCGCACTAATGGGGTCCCGCATCCTTGTGATCTTGAAAAGCGCCCTACTGGCGCTTTTTTTCATGAGCGCCGCTCCAACGGTATCGACGCCTGTGCTCGCGCAGCAGGAGGCCGTCCAGTTCGCGTCCGAGCCTCTGACGATAAAGACAGCCAAGGGCGCCACGCATAGCTTCACGGTCGAGCTCGCGACCACTGAAGACCAGCGCGAATACGGCCTGATGTTCCGCAAGGTCATGCCGCCGGACCACGGCATGTTGTTCGTTTTTGAAAAAATGCGCGACATCATGATGTGGATGGAGAACACGCCATTGCCGCTCGACATGCTTTTTCTCGATGCCGATGGAAAGATCACCCATATCCAGGAAAATGCCGTCCCCTATTCAAAGGCGATCATCAATTCCGGCGGGCCGGTGAAATACGTGATCGAGCTCAATGGCGGCATCGTCAAGAAGTTCGGCCTGAGCGTCGGCGACAATGCATCAAGCGCAACGATTGCCAAAAGATAGGTTTTAAAAGGGGGAAATGGTCCGAGTGGATAGATTGGAAATCGGATAGTTCATTGAAAAGAAACGATAATTGTCGGTTTTGTAACGTCGTGACGTGCTAAGATTTGTGACCTTGACGATGGTTGTCTACAAGGCTGACGAGATTGGCCCATGCTTGGCAATCTAGGCTTTCACACTTCATAAATGTCGCAGTTTCTTCGATTGATTACGCACCCTCCATGGTTCTTCCAGCTCCTCCAATTCAGCATTCATAAACTCGGCCGGTGGCAACTCAAGTCCTGCTTTCATACGAGCACTGATAATCTTTGCGCGTGTCTTGGTATGCGGCCGTAAATCGGCCAAACAACATGTGCCGTATTGGATTTGGGTCATCGTCGTAGCGGCCGTTGAGGCAGATAGCTTCCCTTCTGTCTCTTTTATTCGTTTATCCCGAGTTTTAAGACGGCTTTCAAGGTTGCTAACCTTTTCGCTTAGGAGGAATCTGCCAACCACAAACCCGGCACGTAGCTGCAACAAGAAGCCATATGGTTCGCTCCATTGGAGTTGAAGGACGGCGGTCCAGCTATTGCTGCTTGTCGCGACCCGAAGCCGTGCCCAACGCGTGCCATTGCCGACCATCACGCTTGATCAGGTCTTCCGCACAGGCCGGCCCTGTGCTACCCGGCTCGTAGGGCTCCGGTTTGCCGCCCTTCGCCCATGCGTCGAGGAAGGGCTGCACCGCTGCCCATCCCGCTTCGATGCCGTCTGCACGCTGGAACAGCGTTTGGTCGCCCACGAACAGTTCGTACAGAAGGGATTCGTATCCCGTCATCTTGCCGATGTCGAAAGCGTCGGCGTATCGGAAATCAAGCGAGGCGGGCACCGTGTCTACCGAAAGCCCCGGCGACTTGATCGATATTTCCATGCTGATACCTTCGTCTGGCTGCACCTGGATAATTAGGCGGTTCGGCGGCAAGTGGCGACTGACGTCGGTCTTCCGGAACTGGGCGAATGGTACTTGGCGGAACGTGACGACGATCTCTGTATCGCGCGCCGTCATGGCCTTTCCAGTCCTCAGATAGAACGGCACGCCCGCCCATCGCCAAGTATCTGCATAGAGCTTCAATGCCACAAATGTCTCGGTGGTGGTATCGGGGGACACGTCTGGCGTTTGAGCGAAGCCAGGGATGTCTCTTCCATTGAGTGCTCCGGCGGAATAAGCGCCACGGGCGGAATGGATCTCCGCCTCTTCCGGCGTGTATATCCGTAGTGCGCTTAGAAGTTTACTTTTCTCATTGCGAATTGCCTCGGCGTCGAAACTATTCGGTGGCTCCATGGCCACCAGGGCCAGCAATTGAAACAGGTGGTTCGGCACCATGTCACGCAGCGCACCGGTGGCATCATAGAATTTGCCACGACTCCCGACATCGACAGTCTCGGCTGCGGTGATCTGTACGTTGTCAATGAAATTGCTGTTCCAAAGTGACTCGATCATCATGTTGGCGAAACGGGTTGTCATGATGTTCTGAACCGTCTCTTTGCCGAGGAAATGGTCGAGCCGATAAACCTGGCTCTCGGCAACGTTGGAGAGGATCAGCGCGTTTAGCGCCCGTGCCGAGGCAAGGTCTGTCCCGAACGGCTTCTCGATCGCTATCCTCCGAAAAGTGCCGTTCGTTTCGTGGGTCAGGCCGTGCAGAGCCAATTTTTCAACGATCGCTCCGAAGAACTGTGGCGGCACCGCAAAGTAGAAGGCCGCATTTCCGTGCGGAGCCAGCGCGAGTTTGCGGCTAATTTCGAGAAAGAGGTCGTCCTTGGTGAAATCGCCTGAGACATAAGAAATCCGCTGGCGCAGCCTCAGCCAAGCTTCATCTTTCGAAAGCGGACTGTCTCCGCCTAGCCCCGAAAGAAACTCGTCCAGGCGTCGCCGGAGCATTTCGTCGTCACCAGGTTCGATGCCCACGCCGAGAATGTTCAGATCGTCGCCAGCCAGGCCGCTACGAGTGAGATTGACCACGGCCGGTACTAGGAGGCGGCGCGTTAGATCGCCTGTGGCTCCGAATATAACCAAGGTTACCGGAGGGGAGAGGGTTGCGTCCAAGATGCGATATCCTCGATTTCTGGTTGGGATACGGAGGTCGGAATTGCGCAATCAGTTAGCTAATGCCACCAGATCCGGCTGCGAAGTTATCGCCAATGAAGCCCTCGCGACAGTCCTAAAATGTGCTGTCTATGTAGCACAATGCGGAGACGCGAAGATGGCTAAACAACGAAAATTCGCCAGAGGCGATGCTACGGTGTTCAGTATTCCTTATGCGCTGCAAAAGATGCTGGGCGTGGAAGTCGGCACGGAGTTGACCTTAGCTGTAAATATCGCAGCCCTTGTCAAGATCAGATTCTGCTCCTGGAGGGACAATTGAAATTTCACGATCTTTTCACGGCGAGATGCCGTGCCATTCGACGTAACGGCGAGTTATCCGGCGTCCCGCGTCCACTTCACCCACATCCCAGCGGGCATGCGAGAGGTTGCTTGGCATAAGGTCCCAGAGCCCGTGCTTACGGTCAGGCTGAATGGTTCGGTTGAATACAAGACGAGGAAGGTGGAGGCGCGCCACGTCTAGGCGGGTAGCTTTGTGTTAGTGGAAGACACACACGGCAAGGGCCATTTGCCACGCTACCCACTTGCAAGCCTCGCCCGGCAGGGGGAAGGCGATGGTCGGAGTGGAGAGATTCGAACTCCCGACCCTCTGGTCCCAAACCAGATGCGCTACCAGACTGCGCTACACTCCGAACCGGGCCGAACCGGCGATGCAGGGGAGATACACGCTTCACCCCCGCGCTGCAACAGCAAAAATTCCACTTTCAACACTGTCTGCGATGGCGGCCTGAAGCGATGCTTCATCCGCGCTGTGAAGCGTTCACCGCCTGACGCCAATTGTGCCCCGCCGCCCGCCTTCGCCCATTGCCCAAGAAAAATTGCAAAAGCGCCAGCACCTCGGCGTGATGCCAACCTTTCGGAAAGGGTTGCCGGCGATAATCCTGGCGAGGACGGTATAGAGGTGAACCATGGCAGCGAAACGCGCAAGGCGAAGGCAATCGGCAAGGGGCAGGTCGAGAAGCGGCAGCGGCTTCGGCATGTTGCCATGGCTGGCGCTCGGCACCGTGGCGCTCATCGTCGGATATGATCATTGGAGTGATATCAGGCCGAAGGCGTTGGCTGTAGCGCATATGGCCAGCTCGGCGGTCAGTACACCCTCGTCGGCGCTCAAGGCATCGCCGTCGCCATCTTCCAAACAAATCGCCGCCAAGTCATCGGACACCAAGTCGTCGGACGCATTGCCGGTGCCGCCGGCTGCGATTCCTGTCTCTATGCCCGTGCCAGCCGCGATGCGCCTGCAGTCGATGCCGCCGGTGCCGTCTGCAGCACCCGTTCCGGCATCTGTGTCCGAGAGTTTCGGCCTCTGTGGCGAGGGAGCCCATTTCAATTGCGTCCTTGACGGCAATACCTTCTGGGTGCGCGGCATCAAGATCCGTCTTGCCGATGTCGACACGCCGGCGCTCAATCCGCCGCGCTGCGTCGAGGAGGAGCGCCGCGGCCTAGCGGCAAAGGTTCGGCTGTTGGGCTTGTTGAACTCCGGTCCCTTTACTCTTGAAGCAGTCGCGCATGAGGACGAGAAGGGCGAGAAGCTGCGGACGGTGCTGCGCGGTGGCAGGTCGATCGGCGAGACTTTGATCACGGAAGGCCTGGCGCATCGCGCCGCCGGCAGCCGCGCTTCGTGGTGCGCATAAACCTCTTCCAGCTCCCCGATCCGCATTGGGCGCCTTTTCGCTTGAAAATAGCGGGATTCGCGGCTAAGCAAAACCAACATCGCAACGTACCCAAGGCATGGCGATGATAGAGATTAAAAAGCGGCATCGCCGCTTCATTCGGAGGCGCGCAGCGATGTCTGCCAAGATCTACCGTCCCGCGAAAACCGCAATGCAGTCGGGCAAGGCGAAGACCAACGTTTGGGTTCTGGAATTCGACCAGGAAAGCCCGCGCAAGATCGATCCGATCATGGGCTATACCTCCTCGGCCGACACGCGCCAGCAGCTGAAGCTGACGTTCGAGAGCCAGGCTCAGGCGGAAGCCTATGCCAAGCGCAACGACATAGACTACCGAGTGATCCCCCCGAAGGAAGCAACGCGGCAGACCTTGTCCTACACCGACAATTTCCGCTACAACCGCATTCAGCCCTGGACGCATTGATCGCGTTATCGGCAGTATATCTATAGCCTTCGCCGCATCAAATTCGGACGGCGAAGCACAAAAGGGCCCCTTAGCTCAGCTGGATAGAGCACCTGCCTTCTAAGCAGGTGGTCGCAGGTTCGAGTCCTGCAGGGGTCGCCATCAACTTGTGGGTCCAGAGAGATTGGAATTTGGTTCCTCGCCGGGAGCGAGGAACGCCTTCGCGCTGGCCGATGACAACCCTATCGGTTGGAGCCGCGTGGCGATTGGCCGGTGCAATCCGGCAGGCCGCATGAGTCGGGGCTATAGGGCCCGGCTTTGTTGTCGTTTCTCGGCGGCGGATTGTTGTGCCTGTCGGGCTGCCTTTCCGGCCGTGGCTGGGCGTTGTCGGCGCGCGGTGGCGGTGGATTGCGGTCGGGACGTTGCGCCTGCGGGTTGCGGTCAGGGCGATTGTTCCAGTCCGGATTGTTGTCTCCCTGCCTGTTCCAGTCGCGTCGGCGGTCCGGCTGCCTGTTCCAATCCTGGTTGTCGTCGGGTTGATCGCCCCAGTCCGCATTGTCGTTCTGCCGGCGGCGCCAATCGGGATCCGGCCGGTTATCCCGCTGGTACTGATCGTAATTGTCCTGCCGGTTACCCCAGCTGCCTTCCTGCCGCCAGCGATCCCGGTCACGGTAGAAATCACGGCCTCGGTAGTACCGTCCCCAGTAATTATCCAGGTCGAAGCCAATCGTTGGGATGCCGAGTGGAGCGTAGTACTCCGGTCCGACATAGACCCGCCTTTGCTGGTAGATGGCCTGGACATAGCGGCCTGCGACCCAGCCTCTCCCTCCAACGAATGACACGTCACACCAGGGTGTCTCTGCAAGGCAGCCGTTTATGTTCAAGGGAACTCCCGCGGGGATCATCGTGACGGCGGGATAGGCAGTGCTGGGACCGGATCGCATGTTCACATTGGCTGTCGCGTAGCCCTCGGCGGCCTGCGCGACGACGGGCGCCACGATGGCTGCCAACAAGGCGATCGCGCTGAGAAGCCTCTTCCTCATGAACTTCACTCCCTACCGTTCGGCGCGTGGCCGAATCATGTCGTTGCTGTTTGACTTGCCATAATTCTAAGGAGACGCTTATGAACGGGACTTGAATACGGGAGTAGGGCCCTCGGGGGGAGAGGCTTGAGCGCAATTTGAGTGCATCGCCGGCAGATATCGAACAAATTCTTGATCACTACTGCCAGAAAGCGGCAGCATGTCCTGATATCGTTGCTTCAGTTCAAAGAGGAGAGAAAGTCATGTTCCGCCAGAATTTCATGCTGCTTTACGTCGATAGCCCCGCCGCCAGTCAGACGTTCTACGGTTCGCTGCTCGGGCGCGAACCGGTCGAATCTTCGCCGACTTTTGCACTGTTTGCCCTCGATTCCGGGTTGATGCTCGGGCTCTGGTCTCGCCACACGGTGGAGCCGGCGGCCTCGGCTGCGGGTGGCGGCGGAGAGGTCGCGTTCACCGTCGAGAACGAAGCCGATGTCGATGCGACCTATCGGGAATGGAAGGGACGTGGCCTTTCGATCCTTCAGGAGCCGACGACGATGGATTTCGGCCGGACTTTCGTCGCGCTCGATCTCGACGGCCACCGCCTGCGCGTTTTTTCTCCCGAGCAGGAATAGGAGCAACCGTCATGAGCGGACATTGGATTGCGGTTGCCTCGGCGGAACACGTCAGGCGCGGCCGCGAGCAGGGTTTCATGCAGGTTTGCCATGGAAAGGGCGCGCCACTCAGGCGCGTCAAGCCCGGCAACGGCATTGTGTATTATTCTCCATCGACGACAATGGGCGTCAACGACCGTCTGCAGGCATTTACCGCTCTCGGCACAGTGTGCGATCACGAGCCCTATCTCGTGGAGATGGATGGCGGCTTTAATGCCTACCGCCGCGACGTTCTATGGAAAGACGGTGTCGAGGTCCCCATTCGGCCACTGCTCGATAGCCTGGAATTCACCGAGAACAAGTCCGCATGGGGCTATCAACTGCGCTTCGGGCTATGCCCAATCAGCGGCCATGACTTTCATCTGATCGAGGCAATGATGTTGAGGGCATCCAATCCGCTTGAGAACGCCAACGTGCGCACCACCGATCTCAGCGCGCCCTTGTTCAGCCTCGCTTGAGGCATCTGAAGCCGACGTGGCTGGTTGACGTGTCTTCCGGCTCCGCATGGCGCGCCGCCGGCCTATAGCGGCGGCAAAAATTCGGCGCGCAGAGGTGCGAGCCGCCTTTGAGGACACGCTGCGCGATGAGGATGGCCGGCTGGCGTGGATCGTAGCTCGCCTCCAACGCGCCGCCGCGCGGGTTCTTCGGGATGCAGCAGGATTTCGCCGCCGGTTCCGGGTGCCGCGTCGACCAGAAGTCGGACGTCCACTCCCAGACGTTGCCGATCATGTCGTAGACGCCATAGCCGTTTGCGGGGAAGCTGCGAATAGGTTTCGTTCTGTCGAGCCCGGGTGGCTTGGTGCTATGGGTCGGAAAGGTTCCCTGCCAGGTGTTGGCCATCAGCTTGCCATCGGGGGTGAGCTCGTCGCCCCAGGCAAATTCGACGCCCTCGAGGCCGCCACCGCGAATATCGCTCCGCCCGCCATAGGGATGATGCCAGTTTGCCCCAAACTTGAACGACCGCCATTGGCTGATATCGTTGCCGTTGAGGGGGCCTTTCGGCGGGGTGAAGACAAGTGATCCCGCCCTCAACATGTCTGGCTGCGCACCCGGATAATCCCTTGGATCGGGGGCTTTTTCAGCGACAGTCACATAGCCGGTTGCCTTGACGAAGGCGGCAAACTGGCGATTTGTCACCAGCGTCGCATCGATCCAGAAACCGTCGACGGCAACAAGGTGCGCCGGTGCTTCCTCTGGATAGGCTCAATCCGAGCCCATTTCAAATGTACGACCTTTGATCCATATCATGTCGTCGGTGCGGGCCGCAGCATTCGGCGCATTGGCCTGGTCGACGTCTTTTTGCGGTTGAAAAGCAACTTCGGTCACAGTCGCATCCTCTCGTCTTCGTTGGCAGCATAGCATCGACGGCTCCACCGGCAATGCCGATCTGAACCGCAGTCAGGTCAAAGGATTGAGATCGGGAAGCATGCCATCGCTGCGAACAAGCTTTCTCGATCGTCTTCGTCTCTGGCGGTCGCGTTTGAGGCCGTCTCGTAACGCTCCGAAATCCACCGTTGCGGCTGTAGCGTTTCATCTGTCGATGGAAAAATCTATCCCAGATTGTATAAGATTCTATATTTCACAATTCGCAATCAAAAGAAGCCCGCCGCCTGCAAGGCAGGGGCGGGCTGATGTCGTCCTGGGGAAACGGCAGATCAGTGAAGGATCTGGCTGAGGAACAGCTTGGTACGCTCATGTTGCGGGTGGTCGAAGAATTCGGCCGGCGAATTCTGCTCGACGATCTGGCCCTGGTCCATGAAGATGACCCGGTTCGCCACCTGGCGGGCGAAGCCCATTTCATGGGTGACGCAAAGCATGGTCATGCCTTCTTCGGCAAGGCCCACCATCGTGTCGAGCACTTCTTTGATCATTTCCGGATCGAGCGCCGATGTTGGCTCGTCGAACAGCATGATCTTCGGATTCATGCAAAGCGAGCGGGCGATCGCGACGCGCTGTTGCTGACCGCCGGAGAGCTGGCCTGGATATTTCAGCGCCTGGTCAGGGATCTTGACGCGGGTGAGGAAGTGCATGGCGACTTCTTCAGCCTGCTTCTTCGGCATCTTGCGCACCCAAATCGGGGCGAGGGTGCAGTTTTCGAGAATGGTCAGGTGCGGAAATAGATTAAAGTGCTGGAACACCATGCCGACTTCGCGCCGCACCTCGTCGATCTTCTTCAGATCGTTGGTGAGCTCGACGCCGTCGACGATGATGTTGCCCTTTTGGTGTTCCTCGAGACGGTTGATGCAGCGGATCATCGTCGATTTTCCGGAACCGGACGGTCCGGCGATGACGATACGCTCGCCGCGCATGACCTTGAGGTTGATGTCACGAAGCACGTGGAAGTCGCCATACCACTTGTTCATGTTGATGATTTCGACCGCAACCTCGGTCTCGGAGACGGTGAGTTTTTTGAGTAGGGGTTCAGCCATGTTTTTTCCCTCGAGTCTTATCTTTTGTGGCCAGTGTCTAGATGGCGTTCCATGAAGCCTGAATAGCGCGACATACCGAAGCAGAATAGCCAGAAAACGAAACCTGCGAATATCAGTCCGGTCAGTGGTGTGACTGGGGTTAGCCATCTGGCGTCCCCGAAGCTGGCTTTGACGATGCCGAGCAGGTCATACATGTTGATGATCGATACCAGCGAGGTATCCTTGAACATGCCGATAAATGTGTTGACGATGCCGGGAACGACCAGCTTGATTGCCTGCGGCATGATGATGAAGGTCATCTTCTGGAAGTAGTTCAATCCAAGCGAGTCTGCGCCTTCATACTGGCCCTTCGGAATGGCTTGGAGACCGCCGCGAATGACTTCCGCCATGTAAGCCGAAGCGAAAATCGACACGCCGACGAGTGCACGGAGGAATTTGTCGATGTTGGTCCCGGGCGAGAGGAACAATGGCAGGAGTACACTTGCCATGAAGAGCACCGTGATCAGGGGTACGCCGCGAACCAGTTCGATGAAGCCGATGCAGGCAGCCTTGAGGATCGGCATGTTCGATCGCCGCCCAAGGGCGAGCACGATGCCGAAAGGCAACGACACAACAATGCCCACGAAGGACAAGATCAACGTCACCAACAAACCACCCCAGCTGGATGTCTCGACATGGGAGAGGCCGAACCAGCCTCCGAGGAGCAGGATGAAGGCGAGTATCGGCAAAGCCACGAGGAGGAGAAGCGCGTTCAGCCCTTTGCGCGGCGCAGACGGCATCAGGAAGGGAACCAGCAGCCCTACGAACAGAACGGCTATCAGGATCGGCCGCCAGAGCTGGTCACGCGGATAAGAACCGACCATGAACTGGGTAAACCAGTCTCCGACATAGGCCCAGCAAGCGCCTCTCCAACCATCTGGCTGCGTACCGCCCTGGCTGATTGTTGCGCATGCCGTGCGATCGTGACCGATCCACACCGCCTTGATAAACAGGAAATCAACAACAGACACCAGGAACCAAACGACGACCACCGCCACCACAACGGTCAGGATCGAATCCTTCGGGCTGGCGAAAAGATTGTGCCTGGCCCAACCGCGAACGGTCTTGTCACTAAGCGGGGCCGTTTCAGCGGCGATGAGGTTCTCACGAACAAAAGCGATCTGACCGGTCATCTTAGCGCTCCACCAATGCCATACGGGCGTTGAACCAGTTCATGAAAAGCGAAGTAACAAGGCTCAGCGACACATAAATCACCATCCAGATACCAATGATCTCGATCGAGTGGCCCGATTGATTGAGGATCGTTCCACCGACCGCAACGAGGTCTGCATATCCGATGGCTACCGCGAGCGAGGAGTTTTTTGTCAGGTTCAGATACTGCGACGTGAGCGGCGGAATAATGATGCGAAGCGCCTGCGGCAGGACAACCAACCGCGTCGTTAGACCAGGGCGGATGCCAAGCGCATGTGCTGCTTCCGATTGACCCTTCGAAACGCCGCGGATCCCGGCGCGGACGATTTCGGCAATGAACGCGGCTGTGTAGAAGGACAACGCCATATAAAGCGACAGAAACTCCGGGCCGACGACAGTGCCGCCACTCATGTTGAATTTTCCGAGTACCGGAACATCAAACGTAACTGGAAAACCGGCGATGCCAAAAGCAATCAAAGGCAGACCCACGATCAGGCCAAGATTGATCAGAAGCACCGGTGGTCTCTTGCCGGTCGCCAGCTGCTGCTTGTTGGCCCATCGGGTGTAGACAATTGCGCCGACCACGCCCAGCACAAAGGCGATCGGTACGATCCAGACAGCCGCTCCAAAAACCGGGGCGGGCATGAAGATGCCACGGTTGCTGACATAGACGGATAGGGGCAGGGACAACGCCTTCTTGACGTCCGGCAAAAGCGACAGAACGCCCTTGTACCAGAAGAAGATAACAAGAAGCGGGGGAATGTTGCGGAAGACTTCGACGTAAACCGTCGAAAGTTTGGCAATCAGCCAGTTGTGCGAGAGGCGTCCGATGCCGACCAGCAACCCGACGACCGTGGCGGTTATGATCCCGGCAATCGCAACGATCAGGGTATTGATCAAGCCGAGGACGAGGGCACGGAAATACGTCGAGTCGCTCGAATATTGAATAGGAGTCTGGGCTATATCAAAGCCAGAGCGACCGTTCAGGAAGCTGAAACTCGTTGTCATGTTGGCCTTGGCCAGGTTTTGCGCCGCATTGGTGCTCGCGTACCAGATGAGCCAGGCGAGAAAGATTACAGTAAGCGCCTGATAGACAAACTGGCGCAGCTGTTGATTGTAAAGCAAAGAACGCCAGGAACGACTGTCGCCGGTCCCTTCTGCGGCTGCAACGGCCATACATTTTCCCCTGTTTCCACTCGCCCTTTTCGAGCGTTATCTTTTCGGCTGCGGGAAAACGCAGAGCGTCTTCCCGCAGTTCAGTTTAGTTGACGATCACCGGATCGGCGGTGAGTATTGCAGACCGCCCTTGTTCCACAGGGCATTCAAGCCGCGCTTTATCTTGAGCGGGCTGCCTTCGCCGACATTGCGTTCGAAAGCTTCACCATAGTTGCCTACTAGCTTGACGATGTTATAGGCCCACTTCTCGTCAAGACCGAGATCCTTGCCGATCGTCTCGTCCTTTTCCTGGCCGAGAAAGCGCTTGATATCGGGATTTTCAGACTTTGCCATTTCATCGACGTTTGCCTGGGTGATGCCAAACTCTTCGGCTGTAACCATCGCGTAATGTGCATAGGACACAACGTCGAACCACTTGGAATCATTCTGGCGTACAGCCGGGCCGAGCGGCTCCTTGGAAATGATTTCAGGCAGGACGATGTTGTCGTCCGGGTTGGCGAGTGACAGGCGGATTGAATACAGGCCGGATTGGTCGGTTGTGTAGACGTCGCAACGACCCGAGCTATAGGCTGCGTCGACTTCTTCCTGCTTTTCAAAGACGACTGGCTTGTATTCGAGCTTGTTAGCCTTGAAGTAGTCCGCAAGGTTTAGCTCAGTTGTTGTGCCGGACTGGACGCACACAGCTGCTCCGGACAATTCGAGCGCCGACTTCACGCCGATGCTCTTGTGGACCATGAAGCCCTGGCCGTCATAATAGTTGATGGCGCGGAAATCGAAGCCGAGCTGACTGTCGCGGCTGGCGCTCCAGGTCGTATTGCGGGCGAGAACGTCGATTTCGCCTGACTGCAACGCCGGAAACCGGTCCTTTGCCGACAGGGGCGTGTATTTGACTTTGTCAACGTCTCCGAACACAGCTGCCGCAACTGCCTTGCAGAGGTCGACGTCCAGACCCGACCATTTGCCAGAAGAATCTTGCGCACCAAAGCCTGCCAGATTCGAGCCGTTAACACCGCACTGCACGAAGCCCTTTGCCTTGACATCGTCGAGCGTCGAAGCCGAAGCACCTGACACGCCAAATGCCAAGGCTGCTGAGCCAATTATGAGAGACAGAAGCGTCTTTTTCATTTTTCCCAACCTTTTTTACGTGTTTTATAATTGATTTGTATCGCTGCCCGAAAGGCTCGCAAACGAGCCATCTCCGTCGCCCTCCCGGCGCGAGTGAACCTATCACAGTCGGAAATGCATTCATGGTCAAGAGAAGGCCTTAATTATTGCGGCTTAATTCGGCATTTTGCCTGAATTTGCTTTGAAAACAGGCGTTTGGGTATCTGTTGGGCAGTGTTTTGCCAAAAATCAGTGCCAAATGAGCAGTTGCTTTGCGTTTGATGCAATGCGGCAATTGCATGAGAATGATGCGGGATCGGGGTTGACCCGGCTTTGGTTGGCCTTCACAAATCTGTTTTTTAGCGCGTCAAAGGCATGAAATAGAGATGAAAGACAAAGACCCTTCGCTCAAGAACGCCGGTATCAACACCCGTCTTTCGCATATCGGCAATTCGCCCTCCGATTATTACGGCTTCGTCAATCCGCCAGTCGTCCATGCGTCGACGGTATTGTTTCCAAACGCCCGCACGATGGAGACGCGCGCCCAGAAATACACGTACGGCACGCGAGGCACTCCAACAACGGATGCGCTGTGCGAAGCCGTCGATGCGTTGGAGGGTTCGGCCGGGACAATTCTCGTGCCCTCGGGCCTCGCAGCGATAACGGTGCCGTTTCTCGGCTTCCTGTCGTCGGGCGATCACGCGCTGATCGTCGATGCCGTCTATGGGCCGACCCGCATATTCTGCGATACGATGTTGAAGCGGCTGGGCGTCGAGGTTGAGTATTACGACCCTTCCATCGGCGCCGGCATTGAACAGTTGATCAGGCCCAATACAAGGCTGGTACATACGGAGGCTCCCGGGTCGAACACCTTCGAAATGCAGGATATCCCGGCGATATCGGCAACTGCCCACCGGCATGGCTGCGTTGTGACGATGGACAACACCTGGGCAACACCCGTCTTCTTCAAACCACTCGATTATGGTGTAGACATTTCGATCCATGCCTCAACCAAGTATCCGGCCGGCCATTCGGATATCCTCATGGGCACCGTGTCGGCGAACGCGGAGCATTGGGACCGGTTGCAAGAAGCAAACATCGCGCTCGGCATCTGCGGGGCTCCGGACGATGCCTATCAGGTGTTGCGCGGCCTGCGGACTATGGGCGTTCGCCTGGAGCGCCATCAGGAAAGCGCGCTGGCGATTGCCAAGTGGCTCGAAGGCTTCGACGACGTTGCGCGCGTGCTGCATCCGGCGCTGCCGAGTTTTGCGGGCCATGAGCTATGGAAGCGTGACTTCAAGGGATCAAGCGGCATTTTTTCCTTTGTTCTTGCGGCCGATAGCGCCAGTCGGTTCAAATCCAAGGCGCATGCCTTCCTCGACGCCCTGTCGCTGTTCGGGCTCGGATATTCCTGGGGCGGGTTCGAAAGTCTCGCGCTGCACGTCAATCTCAACGATCGGCGGATTTGCAAGGCGCCGTCTGAAGGCCCGGTCCTGCGCCTGCAGATCGGTCTTGAAGACGTCGCAGACATCAAGGCGGATATCGAGAGGGGGCTTGCTGCAGCGCGCGTCGTCTGATCAGCCGATGGCGTGATAGCCGTAGATCCAGTCAAGGTCCGCCGCAATGCTTTGGGGCGGACGCAGGGAAAGCAGCAGATCCCGCCCGAGCCGGAGTGGCCCACGGGCATGATAGGCGAAATGATTAAAGGCGGCGCGCTGGCGAAGCCGCTCGATGCGTGGCGCGCGGCGCGTTTCGAAGGTGTCGAGCGTCTCGCCGACCGGCTTCGAGGCAACCAATCCCGCGAGTTCGAACGCGTCTTCGATTGCCATTGCCGCACCTTGCGCCGCAAACGGCATCATCGCGTGGGCAGCGTCGCCGATGAGGACCGTATCCCGGCCGTTGTGCCAGCGACCGCTTCCGACCTCGTAAAGCGGCCAGACGGTGGGATCATCTTCGCGATCGAGCAGCGAGGAGATCGTGCGATTCCAGCTGGAAAAATGCTTCCGAAGCAGACTACGCTGCGTTTGATTGCCCTTGGCGTTCCAGTCATGGCCCGCACCGATACCGGCGCCGATCGCCACCATGTTGAACGCGCCCGTCTCCTTGATCGGATAGCAGACCAGGTGGGCGGAAGGTCCGAGGAAGGCGGTAACGCAGCCGCTGTCGAGAATGCCCGGTGCCGCATCGCCGGGGACGGTGAACCGCCAGGCGATGTTGCCGGAAAACCGGGGCAGGGCACTGCCGGGCACAGTCGCGCGTGTCTTCGACCAGACACCGTCGGCACCGACGATCAGCTCCGGTCGTTCCCCGGTGATCTCACTGACCGATGCGGCGGTTGCGGTGTCGAATTGATGGCCGAGATGGAGCGAGCAAAGCGGATTGGCGGCGACTGCGTCGAGTAGTACTCGCTGCAGCGTCGCGCGATGCAGGGTGCCATAGGGAGCGCCCCAGCGCTGGCGCGCAAATTCTCCGCTAGGGACGGCGGCAATCAGGCGCAACGATCTCCCTGACACGAGCCTGATTTCATGGGGCTCCATCCATACGGACGACAGCGCGCCCAATATCCCTAGTTCTTCGAGGATCCGAGACGCATTGGGTGAAATCTGCAGACCGGCGCCGACCTCGGCCAGCGCCTCGGCCTGCTCGAATATATCAGTGCTGATACCGTGCCTTGCCAGCGAAAGTGCGGCCGTCAAGCCCGCGATGCCGGCGCCGATGATGGCGGCTTGTTTGATCGGCATCGGAAATTCGGTCCTGGTGATGGCGGATCAGGCTGCCTTGACGTGGAACACGCAGCCGGGCGGGTTCGTCTGGTCGGCTTTCAGGCTGGGATTATAGCGGAAGAGGGTCGAGCAATAGGAACAGACCTTCTCGTTCTCGTCGCCCATGTCGATGAAGATATGCGGATGATCGAAAGGCGTGGATGCGCCGGTGCACATGAACTCCTTCACACCGATTTCGATAACGCGATGTCCGCCATCGTTTTGGAAGTGGGGAATGTTGTGGCCGGCCATACTGATCTCCGAATAGCTGTCAATTGTGCGCGGACCTTATAATCCTTCATTTCGATTGTGTAGTGCGAAAGTCCGCGCCGGCACACAGTTTTTCATCCGCGCGTGGGTTCACCTGGGGCAGCAGATAAAATATCAAGGACGGCGGCCATTGGGACGAAACCATGAATCTGAATTTTCCTGCCTTTTCGACCTTCACGCATGATGGTCTCAACCTCGCTTTCTTCGACGAGGGCGACCCCGCCGGCATCCCGGCGCTGTTGATCCACGGCTTTGCCTCGACGGCGTCAGTCAATTGGGTCAATCCGGGCTGGCTGAAGACCCTTGGCGATGCCGGTTACCGTGTTATAGCCCTGGACAATAGGGGACACGGCGCTAGCGGCAAGCCACACCATAGCGAGGCCTACCGGCCCTGGATCATGGCCGGCGATGTCGTCGCCTTGCTCGACCACCTCGACATACCGCAGGCGAATGTCATGGGCTATTCGATGGGTGCGAGGATTTCTGCATTTATGGCGCTTCGACATCCGGATCGGGTCCGCTCGCTGGTCTTCGGCGGGCTCGGCATCGGCATGACAGACGGCGTCGGCGACTGGGACCCAATCGCCGATGCACTGCTGGCACAGTCGCTGGGCGAAGTCACGCATCCGCGCGGCCAGATGTTCCGTGCCTTTGCCGAGCAGACGAAAAGCGACAGGGTGGCTCTAGCTGCCTGCATTCGCGGATCCCGCGACCTGATCAGCCGCAAGGACATAGCGACCATCACGGCGCCAACCTTGATCGGCGTCGGCACCAGGGATGACATCGCCGGCTCGCCGCAGGAGCTCGCCGACCTCATGCCGAACGCGGTTGCGCTCGACATTCCGAACCGCGACCACATGCTCGCGGTCGGCGACCGCGTCTTCAAGAAGGCCGTGCTCGAGTTCTACGAACGGGTGGCCGGTTGAGGGTCTGATTGCGCCCTGACGGCGTCGCAACGGGTGGCTTGCTCTACCAGCAAAAACTTGCCAGAGATTCATATCGGAGCGACCCATTTAAGTTGCGGAACTTTTCCTCTATATAACCAGATATCAAACGGGAAATGGAGAGACCGCCAATGGTCGCAGCAACTGACATTCGCCACCTCGACAGCGTGAGCACGTTGAAGACCGTTGATCCGATCTGGGATAGTATGCGCGACGAGGCGCGTGCTGCTGCAGAGCGCGACCCGCTTCTTGCTGCCTTTCTCTATTCAACCGTGATCAATCACCGTTCGCTCGAAGAATGCGTCATCTACCGGATCTGCGAGCGCCTCGACCATCCCGACATGCAGGCGATCTTGTTGCGTCAGACTTTCGACGAGATGCTGGAAGACTGGCCCGAATGGGGTGCTACGCTTCGCGTAGATATCCAGGCTGTCTACGACCGCGACCCCGCATGCCTCCGCTTCATGGAGCCGGTCCTCTATTTCAAGGGCTTCCACGCCATCCAGACCCATCGATTGGCGCACTGGTTGCTGAACCGTGGACGCCGCGATTTTGCGCTCTATCTACAAAGTCGCGCGTCCAGCGTCTTCCAGACTGACATCAACCCGGCTGCGCGGATCGGCAAGGGCATCTTCCTCGATCATGCCACCGGGCTCGTCGTCGGCGAGACCGCTGTCATTGGCGACAACGTCTCGATCCTGCACGGCGTTACGCTTGGTGGCACCGGCAAGGAAGGTAGCGATCGCCATCCGAAGATCGGCAACGGCGTCCTGATCGGCGCCGGCGCCAAGATCCTCGGCAATATTCAGATCGGTCAATGCTCTCGCGTTGCTGCCGGCTCCGTTGTTCTGAAGGAAGTTCCGCCGAAGACGACCGTGGCGGGCGTGCCGGCCAAGGTCGTAGGCGCGGCGGGCTGCTCGGAGCCTTCGCGCATCATGGACCAGGTCATCGGCGCTGGTATCTGACGCCTGTGAAAGGCATAAATTGGGGTGGGCTGGCAAGCGCTGAAAGCATTTCGGCGCGCTGTTTCCGGTCTTTACACGTCGGCTTTTCCGATGCAAGAAGCGCCCACCCGAGAACCGTCACGGAGATGACTTGTGAAGCCTGATGAAATCAAGAAACTCGACGCCTACTTCAAACGGATGCTGAACCCGCTGGTGGTCGTCAAGGCCCGCCCCCGGAAGAACGACTCGGCTGAAGTCTATCTCGGTGAAGAATTTTTGGGCCTCGTCTACATCGACGATGAAGACGGCGATCGCTCATACAACTTCTCGATGGCGATCCTGGACGTCGATCTCTGAAAATTCCCGGGGATAAGCAGGCCGGATTTTTGCGTGGATCCGGCCATTTTTTACGCAATTGCTCGTATCGTGCGCAAAAGCCCGCCAATTTTGACCGGCTGCCGCCGATTCCGACCCCCTTCTGAGAATCTTGCAACAATTTTCGCATTTCAACGGCGAAGCTCTGGGTTGTGTACGTCTGATATATTTTAGCGAAATCAAAACGATGTGGCCGAGCGTTTTCGGTGCAAGGTCACAATGATCGCTGACGCAACCAAAGATTGATGATGCGTCGCACAAGACTACTTGACTAATTGTGCGGTGCATTTACGCTCGCGGCATTATCCACGGAGGTCGAGGCCACATGTTCAATTTCGATGATGCAAGCAAGAAGAGCAAGGAAGCCGTTGATACGGCTTTGAAGAGCTATTCCGAAGTCACCAAGGGCTTCCAGGCAATCGCTGCCGAGACAGCCGACTATTCGAAGAAATCGTTTCAGGACAGCGTAGCGCACATTGAGCAGCTTGCGGGTGTCAAGAGCATCGAAACGGCGTTCGAACTGCAGAGCAACTTCGTGAAGTCCTATTACGAGTCGTTAGTCTCCGAAGCCACCAAGCTGAGCGAAATGTATGCGGACCTCGCCAAGACGGCGTACAAGCCCTATGAAGCACCTGTCGCCAAGGCGACCGGCAAGGCTGTGTCGGCGGCCTCGGCAGCAGCATAAGGCCTGCAACATAAGCATTTTCGAACCTTAACGGGTTTGACGAGACCGGCTGCGCTGAGCGCAGCCGGTCTTTTTCGTTTTGGCTCGAATGGCGTCGTGATCGAGCCGTACTTTTTTGCCGGTCGAACGCTTTAGCAACGAATTGTGATTGCAGTGTTGAGCAAGGGGCTTAAAATCACAGTAATATGAACTAAGTTAGGGGTTCGGATATTCGGCCGATGATTTGGAAGCGATATGTCCCTCTGCCGAATGATTTGAGGAAATGAATGACTATGATCGCCAAGCCGATCCGGATGCAAAACGATGGCGACAAGAACGGGGAAAACGGAAATCGAACCTCGGTAATTACCCGTACCAAGCCCAAGACCAAGAAGCCCAACCTCTACCGCGTGCTACTTTTGAACGACGACTACACGCCCATGGAATTTGTGATCCATATTCTTGAGCGTTTCTTCCAAAAGGATCGTGAGGGTGCCACCCGCATAATGCTTTCCGTCCACAACCACGGCGTCGGCGAGTGCGGTATATTTACATATGAAGTGGCCGAAACGAAGGTTAGCCAGGTGATGGATTTTGCCCGGCAACACCAGCATCCGCTGCAATGTGTTATGGAAAAGAAGTGAGGATCGAACGTGCCAACATTTTCGCCTAGTCTCGAGAAGGCGCTGCATCAGGCACTGACCTACGCAAACGAGCGGCATCATGAATATGCCACGCTTGAGCATCTGCTGTTGGCACTTGTTGATGACGCCGATGCGGCTGCCGTTATGGGCGCCTGCAATGTCGACTTGGATGCCCTGCGCAAGACACTGTCTGAATATGTCGACAATGAACTCTCAAACCTGATCACAGGATATGACGAGGACAGCAAGCCAACCTCTGGCTTCCAGCGCGTCATCCAGCGAGCAGTCATCCATGTGCAATCTTCCGGACGTGAGGAAGTGACGGGCGCCAATGTACTCGTCGCGATCTTCGCCGAACGGGAAAGCCATGCTGCATACTTCCTGCAGGAGCAGGAAATGACCCGCTACGACGCGGTCAATTACATTTCCCATGGTATCGGCAAGCGTCCGGGCGCCTCCCAGGTCCGTTCGCCGCGCGGTGCCGACGAGGGCGAAGCCGAAAGCAAGCCGACCTCCCGCGGCGAGCAGGAGGAGGGCGGCCCGAAGAAGCAGCAGGATGCGCTGAAGGCCTACTGCGTTAACCTCAACGAAAAGGCCAAGACCGGCAAGATCGACCCGCTGATCGGCCGTCATTCCGAAGTGAACCGCACCATCCAGGTTCTTTGCCGTCGCTCGAAGAACAACCCGCTCTACGTCGGTGATCCGGGTGTCGGCAAGACAGCGATCGCCGAAGGCTTGGCCAAGCGGATCGTCGAAGGCAAGGTGCCGGAAGCTCTGGCCGACGCCACGATCTTTTCTCTCGACATGGGCACGCTTCTGGCCGGCACGCGTTATCGTGGCGACTTCGAAGAGCGCCTGAAGCAGGTCGTCAAGGAGCTGGAGGAATATCCCGGCGCCGTGCTGTTCATCGATGAAATCCATACCGTCATCGGCGCAGGTGCGACCTCCGGCGGCGCGATGGATGCATCGAATCTGTTGAAACCAGCCCTTTCCTCGGGCGCGATCCGTTGCATCGGGTCGACGACCTACAAGGAATATCGTCAGTTCTTCGAAAAGGATCGGGCACTCGTGCGCCGATTCCAGAAGATTGACGTCAACGAGCCGAGCATTGAGGATGCCATCGAAATCATGAAGGGCCTGAAGCCCTATTTCGAAGAGTATCATCACCTGCGCTATTCGAACGAAGCCATCAAGTCGGCCGTCGAACTCTCGGCCCGCTACATCTCCGACCGCAAGCTACCAGACAAGGCGATCGACGTGATCGACGAAACCGGCGCAGCGCAGATGCTTCTGGCTCCCTCGAAGCGTCGCAAGCTGATCACCGAAAAGGAAATCGAAGCGACGATCGCAACGATGGCCCGCATTCCGCCGAAGACGGTTTCCAAGGATGATGAGATGGTTCTCAAAAACCTGGAAATGGAGCTGCGCTCCGTGGTCTACGGTCAGGATGCGGCGATCGAAGCCCTGTCGACGGCGATCAAACTTGCCCGTGCCGGCCTGCGCGAACCGAACAAGCCGATTGGCTCTTACGTCTTCTCCGGCCCGACAGGCGTCGGCAAGACCGAAGTGGCCAAACAGCTTGCCTCTTCGCTTGGCGTCGAACTGTTGCGCTTCGACATGTCGGAATACATGGAACGTCATACGGTCTCCCGACTACTTGGCGCACCTCCCGGATATGTCGGCTTCGACCAGGGCGGCCTCCTGACCGATGGCGTCGATCAGCACCCGCATTGCGTCGTGCTGCTTGACGAAATCGAGAAGGCGCATCCGGATATCTTCAATATCCTGCTGCAGGTCATGGACCATGGCGCGCTGACCGACCACAACGGCAAGAAGATCGATTTCCGCAACGTCATCCTGATCATGACGACAAATGCGGGTGCATCGGAAATGGCCAAGGCAGCCATCGGCTTTGGTTCCGCCAAGCGTACGGGCGAGGACGAGGAAGCGCTCAACCGGCTCTTCACGCCTGAGTTCCGCAATCGTCTGGATGCGATCATCGCCTTCGCGCCGCTGCCGACCAAGGTCATCTACAAGGTCGTCCAGAAGTTCATAATGCAGCTGGAAGCCCAGCTTTCGGAACGTAACGTCACGTTCGATCTGCATGAGGATGCAATTGAATGGCTTGCTGAGAATGGTTACGATGAGAAGATGGGCGCACGTCCGCTTTCCCGCGTCATCCAGGAGAACATCAAGAAGCCGCTTGCCAACGAAATCCTCTTCGGCAAGCTGAAGAAAGGTGGCATCGTCAAGGTGACAGTTGGTCCGAAGGATGACGGCAAGCCCGGGATACTGCTCGATTGCACTCCGGAGACCGCGCGGATCAAGCCGAAGCCGGAGGCAGAAGTCATCGATCCCGCGATCGATGAAGAGGACGACGGCGATACGGTAAAGACAAAGGTTCGCCCTACCAAGAGCGAGACCGTATCTGAAGCCAAGCGCTCGGCCAAAAAAGTCGACGCGTCGGTGGACGAAGAGGCAAGGCCTGCCCGCAAGGGAACGACGGTACCCAAGGTGCCGCGCAAGAAATAGCCTTTAGAAGCAAAAGTGCCGGGTCAAAAGCCCGGCATTTTCTTTAGGTTCCACAGGAAGGTTATAGCGGAACTCTACGCCAGTGCCGCGATAATCCTCCGGGCGTTCTCCGTCAGCACCGCAGCATCTTCCATCTTCCCGGCATGCGGCTTCAGCGCCGCGCCCTCGTGGCGGGGAATGATGTGGAAATGCAAGTGGAACACCGTCTGCCCGGCTGCCGCCTCATTGAATTGCGCAACGTAAATGCCGTCGGCATCGAACGCTTCCTTCACCGCGTTGGCGACCTTTTGAACCACCGTGACAAGGTGAGAAAGGGTCGCGGGGTCGGCGTCGAGCAGGTTGCGCGATGGTTGCTTCGGCATGACAAGCGTGTGGCCCGGTGCCTGCGGCATCACATCCATGAAGGCGACCGCATCTTCGTCCTCATAGACCCGATAGGATGGAATCTCGCCTCGGAGAATCCTTGCGAAAATATTGTTGCCGTCATAAGCCGGGCTGCTCATCTGATCTCTCCCCACTCCAAAATATGTGTAGCTAGTTGTCTTGCCGCTCGCCCTTGCGGAACGGGCTGTGCTCGGTAAGGATTTCGCCCATCTGCTCGACCTCCTGCCGTTCACGCTTGAGATAGTCGCCGACCGCCCGCCTGAGGCCGGGATGGGCAATGAAATGCGCGGAGTGCGTCGTGACCGGCAGATAGCCGCGGGCAAGCTTATGCTCGCCCTGGGCCCCTGCTTCGACGCGATGCAGGCCCTTGGCCAGGGCAAAATCGATCGCCTGATGGTAGCACACCTCGAAGTGCAAAAAGGGGTGCTCTTCGATACAGCCCCAATGGCGACCATAGAGCGCGTCGCCGCCGATGAAGTTGATCGCGCCGGCGATGTAGCGGCCCTGACGCTTCGCCATAACGAGCAGGATATCGTCGGCCATGCGCTCGCCGATCAGCGAGTAGAACTTGCGGGTGAGATAGGGACGGCCCCATTTGCGGCTGCCGGTATCCATGTAGAAGGCGAAGAACTGGTCCCAGATTTCTTCGGTCAGATCGCTGCCCGTCAGCCAATCTATGGTGATGCCGTTCTCAAGCGCTGCACGACGTTCTTTCTTCAACGCCTTGCGCTTGCGCGACGCGAGCGTCTCGAGAAACGCGTCGTGGTTGGCATAGCCTTCATTGATGAAATGGAACTGTTGGTCGGTCCGGTGCAGATAGCCGTCGGTCTCGAAAACGGCGACCTCGTCCTTGGGCAGGAAAGTGATGTGGGCCGAGGAGATGCCGAGTTGCCGGGTCACTTCCTTGAGGCTCTCGGCGAGAGCGGGCTGGATGCTGGCCCGGTCCTGGTCGTCCGCCACCAAGAGACGCGGCCCGGTCGCAGGGGTAAAAGGCACGGAACATTGCAGCTTCGGATAATAGCTGCCGCCGGCCCGCTCGAAGGCATCGGCCCAGCCGTGATCGAAGACATACTCGCCCTGGCTATGGTTCTTCAGATAGCCTGGAACGGCACCGATCAATGTGCCGTCCACGGTCTCCAGCAACAGATGATTGCCGAGCCAGCCGGTCCTGTCGGTCGCCGAGCCGGATTCCTCCAGGGCGGAGAGATACGCATGCGAAACGAACGGATTGTAAGGCAACAGGGTGCCAGGCCTCGAAGCTCCGGCGAGCCGAGACCAGCTCTGCGGAGTTATCGCTTTAAACGAACGCTCGGCTCGAAAGGACAATTCATCTGTCATGAAACGAGGGCTAGGCTCTCCCTGGGATCGAAACCTTCAAATGTCATCTGATCGGCATGGGCAAATGAATGCCTTCTGGCGGCTTCGTCGCGTGCCGTCCAGGTGATCACGGGAATACCGCGCTTGCGCTGTGCCGTGACGAAGGGGTTCGGCAGATGACCATGGAAATACGAGATGAAGTCTAGACCAAGCTGCATGGCTTCGTCATGCAGGAAAAATGTGTCGGGATTGGTTCCCTCAGCCGTCAGCCCGATCGGGTAGGGCGGGTTCAGCAACTTCAGGTCTTTCAGCAGCCAGTGGTCGAAGCTCATCAGCGCAACGTGACCCTTGTAGCCCTCCAGAACCTCGATGACCGACTCGGCAAACCCCTCGTCGTCAGCCTTGCGGCCCTTGAGTTCCAGAACCAGGGGGACCTTGCCGCCGCAGAGCTGCAGGAGCTGTTTGAGCGTCGGGATATGATCCCTCGTACCGCCGATCGACAGAAGGCCGAGCTCGGCAGAACTTCTGTCACGCAGCTGGCCCGGAAGATTGCAGACCCGCTGCAGGTCATCATCGTGAAATATGACGGGGACACCGTCTGCAGCGTAGTGCAGGTCGCATTCGATCGCAAAGCCCGCCTCGATCGCCCTTTGAAAGGCGGTCAGCGTATTTTCCCAGACGAGCTTGTTCATGTCGTGGTAGCCGCGATGGGCGATTGGCCCTTCGGTAAGCCAGGCGATATCGCTCATTCGGCAATTTCCAGCACGGCGTCGATCTCGACCGCGGCGTTGAGCGGCAGAGCTGCCATGCCGACTGCGGCGCGCGCATGCTTGCCCACGTCGCCAAGGACGCTTGCGATCAGGTTAGATGCGCCGTTGATGACGAGATGTTGTTCGGTAAAGTCGCCCGTCGAGGCAACGAAACCGTTGAGCTTGACGACGCGCTTGATCCTGCCAAGGTCGCCTCCGAGCGCTGCCTTTGCCTGGGCAAGAATGTTGATCGCGCAAAGTTCGGCCGCGCGCTGTCCGCCCGCAACGTCGACATCACGGCCAAGGTGGCCGGTCACCGCGATCTTGCCGTTCTCGATCGGCAACTGGCCGGAAAGATAAAGCATATTTCCCGTGATGACGTAGGGTACATAGTTAGCGGCGGGCGAGGCCGCCTGCGGCAGGGTGATCCCGAGTTCCGTCAGGCGGGCCTCGATGGCGTCGGACATTTTCGTCTCCCGTTTTGTTGTAAAATCTTCAAAAATCCGCCATCTAGAAGAAGCTCCCGCGTGGCGAGGACGTTCGGCCTCTATTTGGCCGAAAGCGTTCTTATAACATCATGTGCGAGTCCAACAGGAGATAATGAATGTTCCGCTCGAACCTTGTTGCTGTTCTTGTATCGGGCGCGAGCTTTGCCTATCTGCCTTTGACGATGGCGCATGCCGCGGGACCAAGCGGCCTTATCGCCCACCGCGCCGTCTACGATCTTGAACTGAAAGATGCGACGGATCGCTCCGGGATTGCCGGCATGTACGGCCGTATGGTCTATGAGTTCAACGGCTCCGACTGCACCGGATTCACAACGAATTTCCGCTTCGTGACGCAGATAGATACAGGCGATACGACACGTCTCAGCGACCAGCAGACCACCACATTCGAAGATCTGGCCAAGCGAACCTTCAAGTTCGAGACGAAATCCTTTACCGACGAGCAGTTGGACAAGGACGTGCGCGGCGCTGCGGCAGATGACGCAAAGGGCTTGAAGATCGAGCTGACCCAGCCGTCGGCCAAGGAAATCGACATCGCCGAAAGTCGCTTCCCGACCGAGCACATGCTCGACATCATCCACAATGCCAAACAGGGCAAGAAGTTCTTCGAGGCCCGCGTCTTCGACGGCTCCGACGACGGCGACAGATCGTTGGTGGCAACGACGGTCGTCGGCAGCCAAGAGGCCCCGGCCTCCGATGACACGGATGCCGACAAGGCCGGCGCCTTTGCCAAGACCTCGTTCTGGCCGGTCACGGTCGCCTACTTCAACGACAAGAGCAAAGGCGATTCGACCCCGGTTTACCGAATGTCGTTCAAGCTTTACGAGAACGGCATCACGCGCGACCTCACCATGGACTACGGTGATTTCGTGCTGACCGGCAAACTGACGAAGCTGGAATTGCTTGACGCCAAGGCCTGCAAATAGATCTTTTCCCTCGATAGTGCTTGCTTTCCCGGGAAAGCCCTTGCTTTCCATGCCAAGGAAAGGTATGGGCAGCCGCATTCCACACGTAAGGCATGGGATTGTCCGGGAGAAATCCGGACCGTTCCGCCCGGTGGCGTTTTCGAAGAAGACGCTGTTCGCCTTGCGGAGGTTCAACCGGAAAAGGAGTAAACAGGCATGGCATTGCCCGATTTTTCTATGCGTCAGCTTCTGGAAGCTGGCGTTCACTTCGGCCACCAGACGCACCGCTGGAACCCGAAGATGAAGCCATACATCTTTGGCGACCGCAGCAACATCCACATCATCGATCTTGCACAGACGGTTCCTTTGCTGAGCCGCGCGCTGCAGATCGTCAGCGATACCGTTGCCCGTGGCGGCCGCGTTCTCTTTGTCGGCACGAAGCGCCAGGCATCCGAGATCATCGCTGATAGCGCCAAGCGTTCCGCCCAGTATTATGTCAACTCGCGTTGGCTCGGCGGCATGATGACGAACTGGAAGACGATCTCCAACTCCATCCAGCGTCTGCGCAAGCTCGACGAGATCCTCAACGGCGAAGCCCAGGGCTTTACCAAGAAGGAACGCCTGAACCTCGAGCGCGAGCGCGAAAAGCTGGACAAGGCTCTTGGCGGTATCCGCGATATGGGCGGCACCCCGGACCTGATGTTCATCATCGACACCAACAAGGAAAAGATCGCGATCGACGAAGCCAAGCGCCTCGGTATCCCGGTCGTCGCCATCATCGATTCGAATTGCGATCCGGACCAGATCGACTATCCGATCCCGGGCAACGACGATGCCTCGCGCGCCATCTCTCTCTACTGCGACCTGATTTCGCGCGCTGCCATTGATGGCATTGCTCGTCAGCAGAGCTCTTCCGGCCGCGATCTCGGCGCTTCCATCGAAGCTATGGTCGAGCCGACGCTTGAAGAAGAAGCCGTAGCGCCGCAGGCTTGATTGATGATCGAGCGGCAGGCGGGTCCGTCCCGCCTGACTGCGCCAAAATCCAGGAATAGGCCGTTGGTGACTTCAGCAAGTTTCAGCGGCCTTACCTGTTTTAAACGAAGGCGCCTGCGAGGCGTTTTCCCGACCGAAAGTTTCCGTGTGGCGCGGATTTCATACCGCTGTCACGCATATGGGTACATTTCGTCCCTCAAACCGGGTGCCGCGCCGGCCTATGCCGTCAGCGCACCGTATGAACCGACAAGAGGCAAACAATGGCTGAAATTACGGCAGCACTCGTTAAGGAACTGCGCGAAAAGAGCGGCGCAGGCATGATGGACTGCAAGAAGGCGCTGACCGAAACCGCCGGCGACATGGAAGCTGCGATCGACTGGCTACGAGCCAAGGGCATCTCCAAGGCCGATAAGAAGTCCGGCCGTACGGCTGCCGAAGGCCTGATCGGCATTGCATCCGCCGGCCATAAGGCTGTCATCGTCGAAGTGAACTCCGAGACCGACTTCGTTGCCCGTAACGATGCCTTCCAGGATATCGTTCGCGGCGTTGCTTCCGTCGCACTGAACACCGACGGTACGGTAGAAGCCATCGGCGCTTCGATCTATCCGGCAACTGGCAAGTCCGTTACGGATACGATCAAGGACGCGATCGGCACGATCGGCGAAAATATGACGCTGCGTCGTTCGGCCTTGCTCGAAGTTGAGCACGGCGTCGTTGCGACTTACGTTCACAACGCTGCCGGCGACGGCATCGGCAAGCTCGGCGTTCTGGTCGCCTTGAAGTCGGTCGGCGACAAGGCCGTCCTGACCTCCATCGGCCGCCAAGTCGCCATGCACATCGCTGCAACGAACCCGCTGGCCATCCGCTCCGAAGAAGTCGATGTCGCTGTTGCCGAACGCGAACGCAACGTCTTCATCGAGCAGGCCCGCGAATCCGGCAAGCCAGAAGCCATCATTGAAAAGATGGTCGATGGCCGCATGCGCAAGTTCTTCGAGGAAGTCGCCCTTCTCTCTCAGGCTTTCGTCATCAACCCCGACCTAACGGTTGCAGCTGCCCTTAAGGAAGCTGAAAAGGAAGCTGGCGCTGCCATCGAGATTACCGGCATGGCGCGCCTGCTGCTCGGCGAAGGCGTCGAAAAAGAAGAGACCGACTTCGCCGCAGAAGTCGCAGCCGTCGCAAAGGGCTGATCGTCGGGAGCTTACCTAGGGAAAACCGAAGGGCATCGCGTGACAACGCGGTGCCCTTCGTGTATCCGGCTTTTGATAATTACCCGAGGAGCCAAGATGTCCCAGCCTCTGTACAAGCGCGTATTGCTCAAGGCCTCCGGTGAAGCTCTGATGGGCAGCCAGGGCTTCGGTATAGACGTCACCGTTGCCGATCGGATCGCCTCCGACATTGCCGAAGCCCGCGAAATGGGCGTCGAGGTCGGCGTCGTGGTCGGCGGCGGCAATATTTTCCGCGGCGTAGCGGTCGCATCTAAGGGTGGCGATAGGGTTACCGGCGACCACATGGGCATGCTGGCAACAGTCATCAACGCCCTGGCACTGGCGACCTCGCTGCGCAAATTGAACATCGATACGGTTGTCCTTTCCGCCATCGCCATGCCGGAAATCTGCGAGAGCTTCTCGCAACGCGCCACGCTCTTCCATCTGTCGCTTGGCCGCGTCGTCATCTTCGCCGGCGGAACGGGCAACCCGTTCTTCACCACCGATTCTGCTGCCGCATTGCGCGCTGCCGAAATGGGCGCCGAGGCGATTATGAAGGGCACCCAGGTCGACGGCATCTATTCGGCCGATCCGAAGAAGTTTCCCGACGCAGAGCGTTACGACCACCTGACCCATGGCCAGGTGTTGGAAAAGGGTCTCGCTGTCATGGATGTCGCGGCGGTCGCGCTTGCGCGCGAGAATTCCATTCCGATCATCGTCTTCTCGATCCATGAGAAAGGCGGCTTCGCACAAATCTTGACCGGTGGTGGCCGCAAGACCATCGTGTCTGACAATTGATATATCGGCGGCGCCGGGTTTGTCCCTTGCCGCCATCGCGACAGGAGTTATGACATGAGTGATGCAACCGACCTGAAGGAACTGAAACGTCGCATGGACGGCGCGATTTCCGCATTCAAAAACGATATCTCGTCGCTGCGTACCGGACGTGCGTCTCCCAACATCCTGGATCCGGTAACTGTGGATGCTTACGGTTCGCGCATGCCGCTCAACCAGGTGGCAAACATTACGGTTCCCGAATCCCGCATGCTGGCAGTCTCCGTCTGGGACAAATCGATGGTCGGCGCCGTCGAGCGTGCGATCCGCGAATCGAATCTCGGTCTGAATCCGATCATCGACGGTCAGAACCTGCGCATTCCGCTGCCTGAGCTCAATGAGGAACGCCGCCGTTCGCTGGTCAAGGTTGCACATGACTATGCCGAAAAGGCAAAGGTCGCAGTGCGCCACGTGCGGCGCGACGGCATGGACGGTCTTAAGAAAGCCGAAAAGGACAGCGTCATAGGCCAGGATGAGAGCCGCTCGCTTTCGGAACGCGTGCAGAAGATGACGGACGAGACGATTTCCGAGGTCGACCGCTTGCTAGCCGAGAAAGAAAAGGAAATCATGCAGGTTTAAGGAAACTTGCCTATCGTCACCTCGGCGAACGAAAACCGGACCCATATGTCAGATCTTCCTTTTTCCACAGTGCCCCAGCATGTTGCCATCATCATGGACGGCAACGGCAGATGGGCTAGTGCGCGTGGGCTGCCGCGCACGATGGGTCATCGCAAGGGCGTCGAAGCGGTGCGCGAGACTGTCCGTGCCGCCGGCGATATCGGTGTCAAATATCTGACGCTATTCGCATTCTCTTCGGAAAACTGGCGCCGGCCGGAGACGGAGGTCACCGATCTGCTCGGTCTGTTGAAGGCGTTCATCCGTCGGGATCTGGCCGAGCTCCACCGCCAGAACGTCCGTATTCGCGTCATCGGCGACCGCAACAACCTGCGCAGCGATATCCTGCCGTTGCTGATCGAGGCCGAGGATACGACGCGGGCCAACACGGCGCTGACGCTCGTTATTGCGTTCAACTACGGCTCGCGCGACGAGATCGGGCGTGCGGTCGTCAGCCTGGCCAAGGACGTAGAGGCCGGTCGCCTGCGTGCCCAGGACATTACGCCTGCCTTGATCGACGCGAGGCTCGATACCGCAGGGATCCCCGATCCCGATCTTATTATCCGCACCAGCGGCGAAGAACGACTGTCGAATTTTCTTCTCTGGCAGGCTGCATATTCCGAATTCATGTTCGTGCCGGATTACTGGCCGGACTTCAGTCGCGATCTCTTCCTTTCAGCGCTAGAGCGCTATGCCGCGCGCGATCGCCGCTTCGGCGGCCTCTCCGTCAAGCCTGCCGCCGCTGTGTCCTGATGAGCCGCGAACTCAGGCTCCGTATCATTTCCGGCATTGTTCTCGCCGCGATCGTTCTCGCAGCCACCTGGTATGGCGGCTTGGCATTCGAGTTGCTGTCCGTGCTCATCGCGCTACTGATCTACTACGAGTGGTCGACCATATCGGGTCTCCACGAGCGCGATTCGCAGGGCAATGCGCTCGGCTGGCTTGGCATCGTCGCCATTGCCGTCATGACTGTGATGGAAGTGCCAGCCTACTCCGTTGGAGCATTGTTGCTGTTCATGGCGCTCACGGCTGTGCTGGTGGCTATAAGGGGGAAAAGCTGGTGGTTGCCAGCCGGTATCCTCTATGCAGGCCTGACGGCTATAGCACTTGCAGAAATCCGCGATGACAATCTCGTCGGACTCGTCGTCATGCTCTTCGTTTTCGCGACGGTGTGGGCCACCGATATTTTTGCCTATTTCATCGGTCGCGCTTTAGGTGGCCCGAAGCTTGCTCCGCGCATATCTCCCGGCAAGACGTGGTCGGGCGCGATCGGTGGCGCCGTTGCTGCCGTCATTGCCGGTACCGGGGTCGCCTGGAGCTTTTTCCCGGGCACGGGATTGAGGGTCGTCTGCGTCGCACTGCTGCTGTCAGTCTGTAGTCAGGCGGGGGATTTGTTTGAGTCTTTCGTCAAGCGTCGCTTCGGCGTGAAAGACTCAAGTCACCTCATTCCCGGCCATGGCGGCGTCATGGACCGGGTCGATGGTCTAATTTTTGCTTGTTTTGCAGCATTCTTGTTGGCTATCGTGCTGTCGTTGGCAACCGACGGCGAAACCGTATCACTGGGCGGCGTGCTGCTCGGTGTCTGAAATCAAATCGAGCGAGATCGTTTCATGGGCAGCGTGACCGGCATATTCGGCTTCTTGACGGGCTATATCGTGCCATTCGTCCTGGTGCTTTCGCTGCTCGTTTTCGTGCATGAGATGGGGCACTACCTCATCGGGCGTCTTTCCGGCATCCGCATTATAGCGTTTTCGATCGGATTCGGCCCTGAGATCGCCGGCTTTAGCGACGGGCATGGAACCCGCTGGAAGCTGTCGCTCATTCCCCTTGGCGGCTATGTCCGTTTCTTCGGCGACGAGAATGCATCGAGCAAGCCCGACACGGAAGTCCTGGCGACAATGACGAAAGAGGAGCGCGAGCAATCCTTTGCCGGCGCCAAGCTCTGGAAGCGCGCGGCAACCGTCGCGGCTGGCCCGATCGCTAATTTCATACTCGCGATTGCGATTTTTGCCGTCCTTTTCCTGATTTACGGCCGTCCCGTTGCCGACCCCGTCGTTGCTGAGGTCAAGCCGGACAGCGTTGCGGCTGCGGCCGGCGTCCTTCCGGGCGATCTGCTGGTGGCGATCGATGGGAGCAAGGTGACGACATTCGACGACGTGCGACGTTATGTCAGCATTCGTCCTGGACATCATATCGTCGTGACGGTCGAGCGCGCCGGCCAGCGGCAGGACCTGCCGATGGTTCCTCAGTCCACCGTGATGACCGACAAGTTCGGCAACAAGATGGAGATCGGCATTATCGGCATCGTTACCAACCAGGAGGTCGGCCACTTTCGCCAGCAGACGTTCACGCCACTGCAGGCGCTGGGCGAAGGCGTCAGGCAGACGGGGCATATCATCACCGGTACCTTCGAATATATCGGCAACCTGTTGGGCGGCTACATGAAGGCCGACCAGTTGGGCGGACCGATCCGGGTGGCCCAGGCCTCTGGTCAGATGGCCTCGCTCGGTGTTGCGGCTGTGCTGCAGCTTGCCGCCGTCCTTTCCGTTTCCATCGGTTTATTAAATCTTATGCCGGTGCCGGTACTTGATGGCGGCCATCTGATGTTCTATGCGATTGAAGCGGTGAGGGGAAAACCGCTCGGCGCCGGCGCCCAGGACATTGCGTTTCGCATCGGCTTGGTGATGGTGTTGTCTCTGATGGTTTTTGCAACCTGGAACGATATTAGTGCCTTGATCGGCTAGTGATACGGCAGCAGGAAAATTACCATTTATTTACGATGTTTCAAAGCGGTAGTGGCGAATGGGTCACGTTTCGAAATGAAGTAAACAGAAATTAACTTGCTACCTTGCTTGTATGTCAAAAGCGGGTAAAACGACACACGTAGCCGGAATCGAGTTCTCTCTCGACCTGGGTGACGACTGAAAAAAGGTAAGAAGTGAAAATGAAGGCTGGTTCAAGATTTTTGAACGCAGTATCGGCGGTTGCGCTGTCTGCTGGTGTTGTTGCTTCTGGTGCGAGTGTTGTGACCCTTGCTTCTGCTTCGGTCGCCGAAGCTGCGGTAATTCAGAAGGTTGACGTGCGTGGGGCTTCTCGCACCGGCGCCGAGGCAGTTCGTTCAAACATCACGATCAAGCCTGGCAAGGCCTTCTCGAATAGCGATATCGACGCTTCGGTGAAGCAGCTCTACGCTACCGGTTACTTCACTGACGTTCATGTTACGGTTTCGGGCGGCACACTCGTCGTATCCGTCAAGGAAAACAATCTGATCAACGCCGTCGTCTTCAACGGCAATCGTAAGATCAAAGATGACAAGCTGCAGGGTATCGTTAAGACCCACGCTGCTGGCCCTTACGACGAAGCTCAGGTCCAGGCCGACATCAAGACGATCAAGGACGCCTATGCCGTCATCGGCCGCAACGAGGTTCAGGTCACGACCCAGACCGCTGAAGTAGCGCCTGGTCGCATCAACCTTGCATTCGTGATCAACGAAGGCGATCGCACCAAGATCGACAAGATCAATTTTGTCGGCAACCAGGCTTACGGCGACGGTCGTTTGGCCTCGGTGATCGCGACCAAGAAGACCAACTTCCTTTCCTTCCTGACCCGTAAGGACGTCTATAGCGCTGAAAAGCAGCATGCGGACGAAGATGCGCTGCGTCAGTTCTACTACAATCACGGTTATGCCGATTTCCGCATCGTGTCTTCGGACGCGACGATGGACGAGCAGACCAACGCCTATACGATGAACTTCTCTGTTGAAGAAGGTCCTCGCTACACCTACGGCGACATCAGCGTCGTCTCGACCGTCGACGGCATCAATGGCGACGAACTCAAGGGTCTCGTTGTCACCAAGCCAGGCGACACTTATAGCGCCAAGGAAATCCAGACATCCATCGAGGCAATTTCCAAGCGTGTCGCAGCGGCTGGTTATCCGTTCGCGCGCATCACTCCTCGCGGCAACCGCAATTTCTCGAACAACACGATTGGTGTCGAGTATCTGGTGGACCAGGGCGAGCGCGCCTATGTCGAGCGCATCGAAATTCGCGGCAACACTCGTACGCGTGACTATGTCATCCGTCGCGAATTCGACCTGAACGAAGGCGATGCCTTCAATCAGGAAATGATTACCCGCGCCAAGCGTCGTCTCGATGCTCTCGGCTACTTTACCACGGTCAACATCACGACGGCCCCAGGCAGCGCGCCAGACCGCGTTGTCGTCATCGTCAACGTCGAAGACCAGCCAACTGGCTCGTTCGGTATCGGCGCCGGCTATTCCGTCGGCAACAACGGCGGCCTGATCCTCGAGGCCTCGATCGAAGAGAAGAATTTCCTTGGTCGCGGCCAGTATATTCGCCTTGCCGTTGGCGCCGGCACCGAGGGCAACCGTACCTATAATATCTCGTTCACCGAGCCTTACTTCCTCGGCTACCGCCTGGCAGCCGGCTTCGACCTCTTCAAGAACCAGACGTCGAGCGACGACTATTACGACTACAGCGAAGAGGGTGGATCTCTGCGCGTCACCGCGCCGATTACCGAGAACCTCGCAACGACGCTACGTTATAACTACAAGCAGCTTCACTACGACGGGACGAACGATTGGCAGCACAATCTGTCCCTTCCTTACCAGAACCTCGTAGAGAATGGCCCATGGACACAGTCTTCCGTGTCGCAGACTTTCACCTACAACACGCTTGACGACCAGAACCTGCCGCGCGAAGGCATCATCTGGAAGATCACGCATGAATTTGCCGGCCTCGGCGGCGATTCCGATTTCTACAAGATCAGCGGCAAGGCGCGTATCTATAAGTCGATCAACGACGAGGCTGACATCATCGGCTCGCTGACGGTAGGTGCCGGCTACGTCATTCCGACGAACGATAACCTCAACGTGTTCGATCAGTTCATGATCGGCGGTCGCGAAATCCGCGGCTTTGAAAACGCCGGTATTGGTCCGCGGACTTCGAACGGCGACGCGCTCGGTGGCACGACATACTTCACGGCTTCTGCTGAAGCGACGATGCCAATGCCAGGTATTCCGCAGGACATCGGTCTTCGCGCTGCAGTCTTTGCCGATGCGGGTACGCTCTACGGCAACAAGGCTGACTTGTTCGGCGATATCCTTCATAATGACAGTTCTATCCGCGCCTCACTCGGTGCCGGCTTGATCTGGGCTTCTCCGTTCGGCGTCATCCGCGTCGACTACGCGGTTCCCGTCATGAAGGAAGACTACGACAAGACGCAGAATTTCCGGTTTGGCATCGCGAACCAGTTCTGATATCGGCAGTCCAGAACTGCGGGATAGAATACCGTTCTGGAGCTGGTGTTGATGGAACCTAATTGTTTTTTCCCGCCCCATGATGGCGTCAGCCTACGCGCGCTGGCCGATCATCTTGGGGCGGAACTTGCTGACGAAGCGACTGCGGACAGGATTGTCCGGTCGGTTTCACCCGTCTACAGGGCGGTTGACGGCGATATCTGCTATATCCTTTCGCGCAAGAATAAAGACGAGCTCGAGACGTGCCGGGCGTCGGCGATCATTTGCGATTCGGCATTGGCGTCTCTGATTCCACCTCATATTCCGGTCATCCTTTCGCCGAGCCCCCATGCCGCCTTTGCAATCGCCGGTGCTTTGCTGCACCCCGATGCAATGCGCCCGGCTCAATTGACGTCAGAGGTGCCGGGGATTTCATCCTCCGCCTTCGTGGATCCCACAGCCAGGCTCGAACCAAACGTGGTGGTCGAACCCATGGCGGTCATTGGTGCGGCAGCCGAGATCGGCGAGGGCACTCGCATTTGCGCCGGCGCGATGATTGGCGCCGGGGTCAAGATTGGCCGCGACTGCACGATCAGTGCCGGCGCGACCGTGCTGTGCGCTCTGGTTGGCAACGGCGTTATTATCCACAACGGCGCGCGCATCGGCCAGGATGGCTTCGGCTATGCGCCGGGGCCGCGCGGCATGTTGAAAATCGTCCAAATCGGGCGCGTTATCATTCAGGACAATGTGGAAATCGGCGCCAACACGACGATCGACCGTGGCACGATGGATGATACGGTTATTGGTGAGGGCACCAAGATCGACAATCAGGTTCAGATTGGGCATAACGTCCGCATCGGTCGTCATAGCGCCATCGTCAGCCAGGTCGGTATTGCAGGAAGCGCAAAGGTCGGTAACGGCGTACAGATCGGTGGACAAGCAGGCGTGACAGGCCATATCACCATTGGCGATGGTGTTCAGCTTGCTGCAGGCAGTGGAATTATCACCGATATTCCACCCGGTGGCCGCTATGGTGGCGTGCCGGCGCGTCCAATAAAAGACTTCCTGAGGGAGCTGGCGGAAATCATGGCCAAATCCGGAAACCGCAAGAAAAAAGACGGGGTGAGGCAAGATGACTGAGGAAGCCAAGGGGTCGCTCGGATCGGCGGAAATCGTTGAAATTATGAAGCTCTTGCCGCATCGCTATCCCTTTCTCCTGGTGGACAGGATCATCGAGATCGATGGCGATAATTCGGCAATCGGCATCAAGAATGTGACGGTCAACGAGCCGCATTTCACCGGCCATTTTCCGACCCAGCCGATCATGCCCGGCGTGTTGCTGATCGAAGGGATGGCGCAGACGGCCGGTGCCATTTGCGCCCGCAAAGACGGGGAGACGGGAAATCTCGTCTACTTCATGACAATCGACAATGCGCGCTTCCGTAAGCCGGTGGTGCCGGGCGACCGGGTCGAATTTCACGTCGTGAAGCAAAAGCAGMGCGGAAATATCTGGAAGTTTCATTGTGATGCGAAGGTGGACGGGGCCAAGGTTGCCGAAGCCGATATCGGCGCGATGATCGTACGCAAGGACGAGGCATGAGTTTGATTGCAAAGAGCGCCCGGATTCATCCAATGGCGGTCGTCGAAGATGGCGCCGTCATCGGCGAGGGCGTGACTATCGGCCCATTTTGCTACGTCGGTCCGAAAGTCACTCTTCATGAGAACGTGACGCTGCTTGCGCATGCCGTTGTCACCGGCAGAACGACGATTGGTAAGGGCTGCAAGATTTCCCCTATGGCTATCGTCGGCGGTGATCCGCAAAGCGTGCATCATGGCGGCGAGGAAACGACGCTGACTGTCGGTGAAAACTGCACGATCCGCGAAGGCGTGACGATGAATACCGGCACCGCCGAATTCGGCGGCAAGACGATTGTCGGCAACAACAATCTCTTCCTGGCCAATTCGCACATTGCCCACGATTGCCGGGTCGGCGACAATGTCATCATGTCGAACAACGTCATGCTGGCCGGCCATGTGACGATCGAGGATCGAGCCATCCTTGGCGGCGGCTGTGCGGTTCACCAGTTCACTCGCGTCGGTCGTCATGCCTTTATCGGCGGCCTTTCTGCCGTCAGTTACGATGTCATTCCTTACGGTATGCTCAACGGCAACCCTGGCGTTCTCGGTGGGCTGAACGTCGTCGGCATGACGCGGGCAGGGATCGAGCGCGCGACGATCCACAGGGTGCGCCGAGCATTCAAGGCGATTTTTGACGGCGAAGGCTCAATCAGGGACAACGCTGCTGCCATCCGCGCTGAGTATGCGGATTGCAAGGAAGCGATGCAGATCCTCGATTTCATCGCCGCAGACAGCGATCGCGCGCTTTCATCGCCAAACCGGGGGCCGAAGAGCTGACGGTGATCGCTGTGGGCCAAGATGGCAAGGGTAGGCTGGCAATCATAGCCGGCAGCGGCTATCTCCCAACCTATGTCGCCGCGGCGGCCCGCCGTGCCGGCGAAAATCCCGTCGTCATCGTCCTGAAGAACGAAGCCGATCGCGACTGGAGCGCTTATGATCATGCCGTCCTCGGCGTCGGAGACTTCGCGGGTTTCCAGCAGATCTTCGATAGCTATGACGTTCACCGGATCATCATGTCCGGCAGCGTCCGCAGGCGGCCCGAGTGGCGCGAAATCCGCCCGACATGGCAATCGCTTCGAAAGATGCCGGGTGTCGTGCGCACGCTGTTGTCAGGCGGCGACGATGCCGTTTTGCAGATGGTCATCAAACTGCTCGAGGGCAAGGGACGTCGCGTAATCGGCGCACATGAAATCGCGCCGGATCTTTTGGCAGCGACCGGTCCGCTTGGTAAGCATTCGCCGTCAGACGATGATATTAGGGATGTAAGGCAGGCGTCGAAGGCCGCAGATGCGCTCGGAGCTCTGGATGTCGGGCAGGGCGCAGTCAGCGTCGGCGGCCGCATCGTGGCGCTTGAGGGCGTCGAAGGCACCGATCAGATGATAGAGCGTGTCGCTGCTCTGAGAGCCGAAGGCAGAATTTCGCCGAGGCGCCGCGGCGTTTTGGTCAAGTTGTGCAAGCCGCAGCAGGATGTGCGCGCCGATTTGCCTTCCATAGGTCTTTCGACCATCCTCAACGCCAGGAAGGCGGGCCTAGCAGGCGTTGCTATTGAGGCTGGCCGCGCGCTTATTCTGGAACGCGACGCAGTTATCGCCGCTGCCGACGAGGCGGGCATGTTCGTCTATGGCATCGATCGAGGATTGAACGCGGAAGATCTGACGTGACCGGAACGCCGTTGAAAGTCGCGATCATTGCTGGCGAAGTCTCCGGCGATCTCTTGGGCGCGGACCTTGTCGCCGCACTGAAGCGGCAACATGGCGGACCGCTGGAGCTAGTCGGCGTCGGCGGAGATGCACTGGAGGCGCAGGGCCTACACTCGCTCTATGATTTTTCCGAGCTGTCGCTGATGGGCTTTACGCAGGTGATCGCGCGGCTGCCGCGGCTGATCGCCCGCATCCGCCAGACGGCTGCGGCCATAGTGGCAGCCAGGCCGGACGTGCTGATAATTATCGACAGTCCGGATTTTACCCACCGGGCCGCCAAGCGCGTCCGAAAGGCTCTGCCGGACCTGCCCATCGTCAACTACGTATGTCCGAGCGTCTGGGCCTGGAAAGAGTATCGCGCGCAACAGATGCTCGGCTATATTGACCATGTGCTTGCAGTCCTTCCATTTGAGCCCGAGGTGATGCAACGCCTCGGCGGTCCGCCGACAACATATGTCGGTCACCGGCTGGTGACAGATGCTTCGCTGGTCGAGACGCGCCGTCAACGCGCACTCCGTTCCGCCTTGGGTCTCGGCGAGACAAAGACGATCCTGCTTCTGCCGGGCTCGCGGACCTCGGAAATAACCCGGCTTCTGCCAGTGTTCGAGAGCGCAACAAATGAACTTAGCCGGCGAAGAGATGGCATCCGCTACCTATTGCCGACGGTTCAGCGCCGCGAGCAGCTGGTGCGTGGCCTCGTCGCGAATTGGCAGGTCAAGCCGGAAGTTCTTGTTGGCCCGGTTGCAAAATGGCAGGCTTTTGCCGAAGCCGATGCTGCGATTGCCGCTTCTGGCACAGTGATCCTCGAGCTTGGTCTTGCCGGTGTTCCCGTCATTTCGACCTATAGCACCGATTGGATCGTCAAACTGCTGCACAAGCGGATCAAGGCCTGGACGGCTGCCCTGCCGAACCTGATTGCCGACTACGTTCTCGTGCCGGAACAGATAAACGAAATGCTGCGGCCGGGCGTGCTTGCTCGCTGGCTGGAACGCCTGTCGAGCGACACGCTGCAGCGCAGGGCAATGCTCGAGGGATTCGACCTCGTTTGGCAGCGGATGCAGACGGAGCGGCCGCCTGGCGAACAGGCGGCGTCGGTTGTTCTCGATGCACTCTCAAGAAAAAAACCCGGCCATTTCTGACCGGGTTTTCGTTGTCTGGTTTTCGTAACTTAGCGCTTGGAAACCGGCACGTAATCGCGTCTCGGCTCTCCCGTGTAGAGCTGGCGCGGGCGGCCGATGCGCTGCTCAGGATCTTCGATCATCTCGTTCCACTGCGCGATCCAGCCGACGGTGCGGGCAAGAGCGAAAAGAACGGTGAACATGGTCGTCGGGAAGCCGAGCGCCTTCAGCGTGATGCCCGAATAGAAGTCGATATTCGGATAAAGCTTCTTTTCGATGAAATACTCGTCCGTAAGCGCGATGCGCTCGAGTTCCATCGCAACATCAAGCAATGGATCGTCCTTGATGCCAAGCTCGGCCAGAACTTCGTGCGTAGTCCTCTGCATGATCTTCGCGCGCGGATCGTAGTTCTTGTAGACGCGGTGGCCGAAGCCCATCAGGCGGAAAGGATCGTTCTTGTCCTTGGCGCGCGCAATGTATTCCGGGATGTGGTCAACCGTACCGATTTCGGTCAGCATGTTGAGCGCTGCTTCATTCGCGCCGCCATGCGCCGGGCCCCAGAGGCAGGCGATGCCTGCTGCGATACAGGCGAACGGATTGGCACCCGACGAGCCGGCGAGGCGAACCGTCGATGTCGACGCGTTCTGCTCGTGGTCGGCGTGTAGGATGAAGATGCGGTCCATGGCGCGAGCGAGCACCGGGTTTACCACATATTCCTCGCAAGGAACCGCAAAGCACATCCGCAGGAAGTTCGACGCGTAATCAAGGTCGTTCTTCGGATAAACGAAGGGTTGGCCGATATGATACTTGTATGCCATCGCGGCAAGCGTCGGCATCTTGGCGATCATGCGCAGGCTTGCGACCATGCGCTGGTGCGGATCGGTGATGTCGGTCGAGTCGTGGTAGAAGGCCGACAATGCGCCGACGCAGCCGCACATGACGGCCATGGGATGCGCATCCCGGCGAAAGCCGGTGAAGAAGCGCGACATCTGTTCATGAACCATCGTGTGATGGACGACACGATGGTCGAAGTCTTTCTTCTGGGCGGCGGTCGGCAGGTCGCCATAGAGCAGGAGGTAGCAAACCTCGAGGAAATCGCCGTTTTCTGCGAGATGCTCGATCGGATAGCCCCGGTGGAGCAGCACGCCGGCGTCGCCGTCGATATAGGTGATCTTGGACTCGCAGGACGCGGTCGAAGTGAAGCCCGGGTCGTAGGTGAACGATGCGGTGTTCTTATAAAGGGCACCAATATCGAGGACACTGGGGCCGATGGTACCGGTCTTGACCGGCAGGTCGACCGTCTTATCACCCCAAGTCAGTTTCGCGCTTTGTTCCGTCATGCTGATCCTCCAAGATTTGGCGGGTTGGCGCCACAAAAAGCGCCAAATGGTTAAGCGTCACACGATTAGCTATATGATCCAGACGCTAATGCCAAGTTACCCCGGCGCCTATTTGTGCATTGCGGTATCAACTTTTGGGCACTGTCGAAATCGCGGTAGTTCGGCATCCGCCGTCCACTATAACGCCGAAGCGAGGCAGGGTAGCAATTGAGAAAAATTCAATCGATTTTAGTTGAATTCCTCGATTAAAGGTTGCCGATTTCATCGGAAAACGAACTGTCGGATGCGAGGCGTTGAACCCAATCCCGGGCGCCCCCGGATTTCACCTTCAAACAATGGCAAAGGGGGCCCGCGGCGTTTGACGTGCAGCCACCGACAATGCTGCCGACAGACTATAATCTGCCCTTGAATAGACGTAAGCGGGGCTCAAGGCTGACCCTCGACACCGAGCAGCAAAAAGGCGCTGCGACAGGCGATGGAACAGCCTTGATTAAGCCCCCACCGGCAGTTTCGCTTGCCACCGCAAGGACTGGTGCGGCGATGCCGGATAATGGCCAGATGATCGTGACCATCGACGATGGCGCTTATCTCGGCCCCGCCTGCGGCACCGCCGACATCGTCGTTACGCCTATACGAATGCGCCTGGAGCGATTGTCGCTCCGTCGCAGTGATATTCACGGGCGCCGGCTTGACGAGAACCGGTGCGGTCGAGGTGGTCAGTCGGAAAACCCCTCCATCGAAACAGCTTTCCCAACTATACGAAGACCCTGGAACCTATCGCGCCTATGACTGGCGCTCGGGCAAATTTACCACCACTGCTACGTCATCACCGGTCAGTGATAACGGCGGATCAAACCCACAAGCTTCCCCTGAACCTTGACCCGGTCCGGTCCGAAAATTCGTGTTTCATAAGCCGGATTGGCAGCCTCAAGCGCAATCGATGCTCCCTTGCGGCGAAAGCGCTTCAAGGTTGCCTCTTCGTCATCGACAAGTGCAACGATGATATCGCCGGGGCTGGCGGTGGTCGTATTTCGAATAATCACCGTGTCGCCGTCGAAGATACCGGCATCGATCATCGAGTCGCCCTTGACCTCGAGCGCATAGTGCTCTCCAGCGCCAAGCATGTCGGCCGACACAAAGATATCGTGCGTGTTATTCTGGATCGCCGAGATTGGAACACCGGCGGCAATCCGGCCCATCATCGGTACCGAAACGGAATTGCCGCTGTCGTCATTGGCTGCCGGCTTTGCAGGGGCGGGAACAAGCTGAGGCTTGCCAAGGCTGCCCTCGATGACGCTTGGCGAAAAGCCACGTCGCGGCTGCAGACTGGCGCTGTAGGCCTCCGGTAGCTTGATCACTTCGAGCGCGCGTGCCCTGTTCGGCAGTCGGCGAATGAAGCCGCGCTCCTCAAGCGCGGTGATCAGCCGGTGAATTCCCGATTTCGATGCAAGGTCCAATGCATCTTTCATCTCGTCGAAGGAGGGCGGTACGCCGGATTCCTTCATGCGCTCATGGATAAAAAGAAGCAGTTCCTGCTGTTTGCGCGTCAACATATCGCCGAACCCCAAATGTGAAACAAATACAGAACAGACACTATATGTTCCATATGTGTTCCGCAAGGCTTTAAATTCTGGTGAAGGCCAGGCAAGGACATCCGAGATTTTCGATCCGAAACTATGCGGCCGGGTGTCGCGGACGGTTCCCGATTGTGATCGTCCGTTCGCGTTCCAGCATTTTCGGCTTGAAACCGACTAAGGAAAGGAGCAAACCGGGCGCCGCAGAGAGGAGAGCGCGATGGTCGCAATACATCCGGTTGATCACCTCGTGTTGCCGACTGTCAACATCGGTTTGGCGGGTGAGCGGCTGGGCAAACTCGGCTTCACCGTAGCGCCGGACGCACGCCATCCGTTCGGCACGGAGAATGCGTGCGTTTTCTTTACAGACGGGACCTATCTGGAGCCGCTGGCCGTTGCCAGTCGCGAGGAATGCGAAACGGCGGCGCACGAGGGCAATGTATTCACTGCCCGCGATCAGGCGTTCCGCTTCCGTGTCGGCGAGGATGGTTTCTCGGCCGTGGTATTTGCAACGAACGACGCCAAGGCCGACGATGCGCGCTTCCGTCAAAAAGCCATATCCGCCGGCAGGATGTTGCAATTTGCGCGCCCGGTTCGCATGCCGGACGGATCCGAATCGACGGCGGGTTTCAGTCTCGCCTTTGCCGCAGATTTGCGGGCGCCCGACTTTTTCGCCTTTTGCTGCGAGCGCACCAATCCCTTGCCTGCCGATCGCGGAGCGCTCGAGCGCCATGTGAACGGTGTTGTCGGTATCGCGGAAGTGGTGTTGTCGACCTCGCGGCCGTCAGCCTATCGCAATTTTTTGGGGCTCGCCGCCGGCGGAGCCGATATTGTCGACTTTTCCTTCGGCATCAACGTCAAGACCCCGAATGTTCGGATCGGCGTGATCAACTCGCGAGGCATGCAGGCCTTCTTCGATCTCGATGTCTCCGGAGACGATGCAGGTCTGCACGGCAAGGCGATCGTCTTCAAGACAAACGATCTCTCCGTGACAATGTCACATTTGACTGCTAACGGCGTGACCTATACGCGCAAGAGCAACCGCATTCTGGTAAAGGCGGCGCCCGGGCAGGGCGCCTTGTTCGCTTTCGAGGAGATATCATGAGCAGTCCGACCAATTCCACAGTGACGGCCGGCGAGGGCGCTGCGAAAGTCGCCTTTTCAAATACGGGCCGGTTGTCGCTGATTGCAGGTCCCTGCCAGATGGAAAGCCGGGACCATGCCTTCACCATGGCCGGCAAACTGGCCGAGCTCTGCGGCAAGCTCGGCGTCAGCCTTGTCTACAAATCATCCTTCGACAAGGCGAACCGCACGTCGCTCTCCGGCCAGCGCGGCATCGGGCTCGACAGCGCGATGGAGATTTTTGCCGACCTGAAGAAGGAGTTTGGTTTTCCGGTTCTAAGCGACATCCACACCGAGGAACAATGCGCCATCGTTGCCAAGACGGTCGACATCCTCCAGATTCCGGCCTTCCTTTCGCGGCAGACCGATCTCCTGGTTGCAGCAGCTAGGACAGGGCGCGTCATCAACGTCAAGAAGGGTCAGTTTCTGGCGCCCTGGGATATGAAGAATGTGCTTGCCAAACTGAACGATAGCGGCAATCCGAATATCCTGCTTTGCGAGCGCGGCGCTTCCTTCGGCTACAATACGCTGGTCTCGGATATGCGCTCGCTGCCGATCATGGCGGCAATGGGCGCCCCCGTCATTTTTGATGCCACCCATTCGGTGCAGCAGCCGGGCGGGCAAGGCGCCACATCCGGCGGGCAGCGGGAATTCGTGGAAACGCTGGCGCGCGCAGCGGTCGCTGTCGGCGTTGCCGGCGTGTTCATCGAGACCCATGAAGACCCGGATCACGCGCCCTCGGACGGCCCCACCATGGTTCATCTGAAGGATATGCCGCGGCTGCTTGAGAAGCTGCTGGCCTTGGACGCGGTCGCCAAGTCCTGATCCGGGGCATGAATTCCAGGGAGCGTTCAAAAGCCTGACATGATCTTGTATTAGGGGCTGTAGAGTGTTCCTTGTCATCGACGCGCGGATCGGCATTGTAATTTCCGCGCCTTCGATTAAGAGATTTCAATCGATTTATAACCTAGCGAGCAGGAAGCGACCATGACCGCAATCACCGACATTATCGCCCGAGAGATCCTCGACAGCCGTGGCAATCCCACCGTTGAAGTCGATGTCTATCTCGAAGACGGCAGCCTGGGCCGCGCAGCGGTCCCCTCGGGCGCCTCGACCGGCGCTCACGAGGCAGTCGAACTGCGCGACGGCGGCAAGCGCTATCATGGCAAGGGCGTCGAAAAGGCCGTCGAGGCCGTCGATACGGAAATCTTTGAAGCGCTTGGCGGCATGGATGCCGAAAACCAGATCCAGATCGACAACATCATGATCGAACTGGATGGCACGCCGAACAAGTCGCGCCTCGGCGCCAATGCCATTCTCGGCGTGTCGCTTGCGGTCGCCAAGGCTGCTGCCCAGAGCGCCAACCTACCGCTTTACCGCTATGTCGGCGGCGCGCACGCCCGTCTGTTGCCGGTCCCGATGATGAACATCATCAATGGCGGCGCCCATGCCGACAATCCGATCGACTTTCAGGAATTCATGATCCTGCCGGTCGGCGCCGAGACTTTCCGCGATGCCGTGCGCATGGGCTCGGAAGTCTTCCATGTCCTGAAGAAGGAATTGTCGGCCCAGGGCCACAACACCAATGTCGGCGACGAAGGGGGCTTCGCACCGGGCCTGTCGAGCGCACCCGCTGCCCTCGACTTCATCATGAAGTCGATCGAGAAAGCCGGCTACAAGCCAGGCGAAGACATCTACCTCGGCCTCGATTGCGCCTCGACGGAATTCTTCAAGGACGGCAAGTACGTTCTGGAAGGCGAAGGTCGCACGCTCGAATCGGGCGCCATGGCGGAATATCTCGCCGAGCTCGCCGGTAAATACCCGATCCTGTCGATCGAAGACGGCATGGCTGAAGACGACTGGGAAGGCTGGAAGACGCTGACTGACCTGATCGGCAAGAAGACCCAGCTCGTCGGCGACGATCTCTTCGTCACCAACTCGGCTCGCCTGCGCGACGGTATCCGCATGGGTGTCGCCAATTCGATCCTCGTCAAGGTCAACCAGATCGGCACTCTGACGGAAACCCTCGATGCCGTCGAAACCGCGCACAAGGCGGCTTACACCGCCGTCATGTCGCACCGCTCCGGCGAAACCGAAGACTACACGATTGCCGATCTTGCAGTCGCTACCAACTGCGGTCAGATCAAGACGGGCTCGCTGTCGCGGTCGGATCGTCTTGCCAAGTACAATCAGCTCATCCGCATCGAAGAACAGCTTGGCCCCCAGGCCGAATATGCCGGTCGTTCTATGATCCGCATCTGATATCAAAGCATTTTTGGCACTTTGAGCCGCGCCTTCGGGCGCGGTTTTTTGTTTGTCCTGGCATAGTCAACGGTCGGTTAATGAATGACCCTTAGTGTCTGAGTCCAGAAGGCGACGTTTCGAGTAGCGAGCATGTGGACAAAATATCATAAGAAGAGAAGACTTGGCCGTTTCGTGCTTCCGGCGATGACCGTCGCCTTTCTCTCCTATTTCGGTTATCATTGCATCCACGGCGGTTACGGATTGCGCGCGACTGAAGTGTTCGAGCAGCAACGCATCGCTCGCCAGCAGGAGCTTTCGCTTCTCGTTGCCAAGCGCGAGCACCTCGAAAAGGAGGTCGCACTGCTGAGCGACGGTTCGCTCGATAAGGACATGCTCGACGAAAAAGCCCGTTACCAGCTTAGCTATTCCACACCAGACGAAATCGTCATTTTCAACAAGTGATCTCTAATTAACCGGAATTCGGTTAATTGAATATTTCCACTTATTTTCCATGCACTTATGCCGAATACGAGCCATGCATTTATGGCATTGCTGTGGCAGGCAATCTTCCCTATGTTACGCGCACCATTGAGCGATGCAATCACATAGGGAGGGTTGAATGGCGCCGCGAAAGAACGCGACCGTTTCCAGCCGCAAGGTCACTGCCAAGCCTGCACGGAAAGAATCGAACGGCGGCGCAATTGCCGAATTCGATCGCGATACGGAGCTCAAGGCATATCGCGAAATGCTGCTGATCCGCCGTTTCGAGGAAAAGGCCGGCCAACTCTACGGCATGGGCTTTATCGGCGGTTTCTGTCATCTCTATATCGGCCAGGAAGCTGTCGTCGTCGGCATGCAGCTGGCGCTGAAGGACGGCGATCAGGTCATTACCGGTTACCGTGACCACGGCCACATGCTGGCAACGGGCATGGAAGCGCGCGGCGTCATGGCGGAGCTTACTGGGCGCCGTAGCGGCTATTCCCACGGGAAAGGCGGCTCCATGCACATGTTCTCTAAGGAAAAGAACTTCTACGGCGGCCACGGCATTGTCGGGGGTCAGGTATCGCTCGGCACCGGGCTTGCATTTGCCAATCGCTACCGCGGCAACGACAATGTCAGCGTCGCTTATTTCGGCGATGGCGCTGCAAACCAGGGCCAGGTCTACGAGAGCTTCAACATGGCGCAGCTATGGAAACTGCCCGTGGTCTACGTGATCGAAAACAACCGCTATGCCATGGGCACCTCGACTGCCCGCTCGACGGCGCAGGCCGATTTCTCGCAGCGCGGCGCATCCTTCGGCATTCCGGGTATCCAGGTCGATGGCATGGACGTGCGCGCCGTCAAGGCGGCGGCCGATGAAGCAATCGAGCATTGCCGTTCGGGCAAGGGTCCGATGATCCTCGAAATGCTGACCTATCGCTACCGCGGTCACTCCATGTCGGACCCGGCAAAGTACCGTTCCAAGGATGAAGTGCAGAAGATGCGCTCCGAGCACGATCCGATCGAGCAGGTTCGTCTGCGGCTCTTGGAAAAGGGTTGGGCATCTGAAGACGACCTCAAGGCCGTCGACAAGGATGTCCGTGACATCGTCGCCGATAGTGCCGATTTCGCCCAGGCCGATCCGGAGCCGGATGCATCCGAGCTCTACACCGACATTTTGCTCTGAATAGGGGAGGGATAATCCATGCCTATCGATATTCTTATGCCCGCCCTCTCCCCGACGATGGAAGAAGGCACGCTGTCCAAATGGCTGAAGAAGGAAGGTGACAAGGTCACCTCCGGCGACGTCATTGCCGAAATTGAAACCGACAAGGCCACCATGGAAGTGGAAGCCGTCGATGAAGGCACGATCGGCAAGCTGCTGGTCGACGCCGGCACCGAGGGTGTCAAGGTGAATGCCCGCATCGCCGTGCTTCTCCAGGATGGCGAAAGCGCCGCCGACATTTCCGCCGCAAAGCCTGTTGCAGCACCTGCTCCTGTGGCCCAGGAAGAAAAGCCCGCAAATACCGGGTCCGCCTCCGCGCCCGTTCCGGCCGAGCCGAAGAAATTCGTGCCGAGCGACCCGGAAATTCCGGCCGGCACCAAAATGATCTCGACCACGGTTCGCGACGCGCTGCGTGACGCCATGGCCGAAGAGATGCGCCGCGACGAAAACGTCTTCGTCATGGGTGAAGAAGTGGCGGAATACCAAGGCGCCTATAAGGTGACGCAGGGGCTGCTGCAGGAATTCGGTCCGCGCCGCGTCGTCGACACGCCGATTACTGAGCACGGATTTGCCGGCGTCGGCGTTGGCGCTGCAATGGCGGGCCTGAGACCGATCGTCGAATTCATGACCTTCAACTTCGCCATGCAGGCGATCGACCAGATCATCAACTCAGCCGCAAAGACGCTCTATATGTCCGGCGGCCAGATGGGTGCCCCGATCGTCTTCCGCGGCCCGAACGGTGCTGCGGCCCGCGTTGGCGCCCAGCACAGCCAGGACTACGCGGCATGGTACAGCCAGATCCCGGGCCTGAAAGTCGTCATGCCCTACACGGCATCCGACGCCAAGGGCCTGCTCAAGGCGGCAATCCGCGATCCTAATCCGATCATTTTCCTTGAAAACGAAATCCTCTACGGCCAGCATTTCGACGTGCCTGACATGGACGATTTCGTCCTGCCGATCGGCAAGGCGCGGGTCCATCGCCCTGGTAAGGACGTCACCATCGTTTCCTTTGGCATTGGCATGACCTACGCCGTCAAGGCGGCCGCGGAACTCGAACAGCTCGGTATCGACGTCGAACTGATCGACCTACGCACCATCCGCCCGATGGACCTACCGACGGTGATTGAATCGGTGAAGAAGACGGGCCGCCTGGTCACCGTCGAGGAAGGCTATCCGCAATCCTCGGTCGGCACCGAAATCGCCACCCGCGTGATGCAGCAGGCCTTCGATTATCTCGATGCGCCGATCCTGACGATCGCCGGCAAGGACGTACCGATGCCCTACGCTGCCAATCTCGAGAAGCTCGCACTTCCGAATGTCGCCGAAGTCGTCCAAGCGGTGAAAGCAGTCTGCTACAAATAAGGGGAGGGTCTTTCGATGCCTATCAACATCACAATGCCGGCCCTTTCCCCGACGATGGAAGAGGGCAATCTTTCGAAGTGGCTGGTCAAGGAAGGCGACGCTGTAAAGTCCGGTGACGTTCTTGCCGAGATCGAGACCGACAAGGCGACAATGGAAGTCGAAGCCATCGACGAAGGCACCGTTGCAAAAATCGTCGTTCCAGCTGGCACCGAAGGCGTAAAGGTCAACGCTTTGATCGCTATTCTTGCTGCAGACGGCGAGGACCTAAAGGCTGCTGCTGCAAGTGCAGCATCCTTGGGGGCTGCCCCGTCCTTCGAGGCGAAAGCGCCAGGCGCTTCCGCACCTCGGGATGAGACAGGGAAGGCTTCCGTCGCGGCCGCAGATACTAGATCAGTGGCAACTCCAAGTGCCAGCGGCAGCGCTCACCCTGAGGTGTCGCCGCAGGCGACCTCGAAGGGCGAGGGCGGCGATCGCATCTTCTCGTCGCCGCTTGCCCGGCGGCTGGCCAAGGAAGCAGGCATCGATCTATCCGCCGTTGCCGGGTCTGGCCCGCATGGCCGCGTCGTCAAGAGCGACATCGAGGCCGCAGTCTCCGGCGGAGTTGCCAAGGCTGCGCCGAGTGCGCCACCTGCCGCAGCAGCAACGCCAGCGCCAAGCGGCCCGAAAGGCGCTTCGGAAGAGGCGGTTCTCAAGCTGTTCGAGCCTGGTTCCTACGAGCTTGTTCCGCATGACGGCATGCGCAAGACCATCGCCAAGCGCCTGGTCGAATCCAAGCAGACCATTCCGCATTTCTACGTCACCGTCGATTGCGAGCTGGACGCCCTGTTGGCGCTTCGCGCGCAGCTGAACGACGCTGCTCCGCGCAAGGAAAGCGCTCCAGCCTACAAGCTCTCGGTCAACGACATGATCATTAAGGCCATGGCGTTGTCGCTTCGGGACGTTCCCGATGCGAACGTTTCCTGGACCGAAAGCAACATGGTCAAGCACAAGCACGCCGATGTCGGCGTCGCCGTGTCTATTCCAGGTGGCTTGATTACCCCGATTATCCGCAACGCGGAATTGAAGACGCTGTCGGCGATCTCCAATGAGATGAAGGACCTCGGCAAGCGCGCCAAGGAACGCAAGCTCAAGCCCGAGGAATATCAGGGCGGCACGACGTCGGTCTCGAACATGGGCATGATGGGCGTCAAGGATTTCGCCGCCGTCATCAACCCGCCGCATGCAACGATCCTCGCGGTCGGTGCGGGCGAACAGAGGGTCGTCGTCAAGAACGGCGAGATGGCGATCGCGACAGTCATGAGCGTCACGCTCTCGACCGACCACCGCTGCGTTGACGGCGCGCTCGGAGCAACGCTCCTGGCAGCCTTCAAGGGCTATATCGAAAACCCGATGGGGATGCTCGTCTGAGCATCGAGCGGAGGCGGAAAATGGTGAAGACCGTCCTTTGCTACGGAGATTCGCTGACTTGGGGCTATGACGCCGATACGATCGGACGTCACAGCTTTGAAAATCGATGGCCAAGCGTCTTGCAGGAGAAGCTTGGCGATCAGGCACGCGTCATAGCCGAAGGCTTGAACGGCCGCACGACGGCTTTCGATGACCATCTGGCCGATTGCGATCGCAATGGCGCTCGCGTGCTGCCGACCGTCCTGCAGACGCATGCGCCGCTCGATCTCATTGTAATTCTCCTTGGCACCAACGATATGAAGCCCATTGTGGCAGGTTCGGCCTTTGCCGCCTGCCAGGGTATCGCCCGTCTGGTTCGCCTCGTGCGGGGCCACGCCTGGCCATTCGACTACGACGTGCCGGAAATCCTGATCGTTGCACCACCGGTCATCTGCGAGACGGCGAACGCGCCCTTTGCAGCGTCTTTCCCGGGAGGGATCGAGGAGTCGTCGAAGCTCGGCACGCTCTATCGCGATCTGGCGGACGAACTGGGCTGCGGCTTTTTCGACGGTGCTTCAGTTGCAGTGACCACACCTCTCGACGGCATCCATCTTGACGCGGAAAATACACGGGCACTCGGCCGCGGTCTTGAGCCGATCGTGCGGATGATGCTCGGAATTTGAACGGTAAAAGGCTGGCCCTGGGCTTTATCCGGCCGCTAGTGAAAAGGCAGGAAACATATGGCTGAGAATTACGACGTCATCATCATCGGGTCCGGTCCCGGCGGCTATGTCGCCGCGATACGCGCCAGCCAGCTTGGCCTGAAGACGGCGATCGTCGAGCGCGAGCACCTCGGCGGCATCTGCCTGAACTGGGGCTGCATTCCGACCAAGGCGCTGCTGCGCTCTGCTGAAGTTCTTGATCATGCAAATCATTTCAAGGACTACGGCCTCGTTCTTGAAGGAACGGTGAAGCCGGACGTCAGTGCCGTGGTTGCTCGCTCGCGAGGCGTTTCCGCCCGACTCAGCGGCGGCGTCGGCTTCCTGATGAAGAAGAACAAGGTCGATGTTATTTGGGGCGAAGCCAAGATTACCAAGCCGGGCGAGATTGTCGTCGCCAAGTCGGCCAAGCCGGTCGTCGAGCCGCAGAACCCGGTGCCGAAGAACGTCAAAGGCGCCGATGGGACCTATGCCGCCAAGCACATCATCATCGCCACCGGCGCCCGACCGCGCGCGATCCCGGGCATCGAGCCGGACGGCAAGCTGATCTGGACCTATTTCGAAGCGATGAAACCGGACTTCTTGCCGAAGTCGTTGATCGTCATGGGCTCCGGCGCCATCGGCATCGAATTCGCGAGCTTCTATCGCTCGATGGGCGTGGATGTCACGGTTGTCGAGGTCATGGCGACGATCATGCCCGTCGAAGACGTCGAAGTGACCGCGATTGCCCGCAAGCAACTCGAAAAGCGCGGGATGAAGATCATCACCGACGCCAAGGTGAGCAAGGTTGAGAAAGCTGCCAACAGCATTACCGCGCACATCGAGACAAAGGACGGCAAGGTCCAGCAGATCACGGCCGATCGCATGATCTCGGCCGTCGGCGTTCAGGGCAATATCGAAAATCTCGGGCTTGAAGCACTGGGCGTGAAGACAGATCGTGGCTGCGTCGTCATCGACGGCTACGGCAAGACCAATGTTGCAGGCATCTATGCCATCGGTGATGTTGCAGGCCCGCCGATGCTCGCCCACAAGGCAGAGCACGAAGGCGTCGTCTGCGTCGAAAAGATCGCAGGCCTGCCGAACGTCCATCCGACCGACAAGAGCAAGGTTCCGGGCTGCACCTATTGCCAGCCGCAGGTGGCCTCAGTCGGCCTGACGGAGGCGAGGGCCAAGGAACTCGGCCGCGACATCCGCGTCGGCCGGTTCCCGTTTTCGGCCAACGGCAAAGCGATCGCACTTGGCGAAGATCAGGGCCTCTGCAAGGTCATCTTCGACAAGAAGACCGGCGAGCTGCTCGGCGCCCATATGGTCGGGGCCGAAGTCACCGAACTGATCCAGGGGTTTGTCATCGCGATGAACCTGGAGACGACGGAGGAGGAGCTGATGCACACGATCTTCCCGCATCCGACGGTTTCCGAAACGATGAAGGAGGCGTCGCTGGATGCCTATGGCCGGGTATTGAATGCTTGATAATTTCCTGCGCCGCTCTCTATTCGAGAGTGGAAAACAGGAAAGGAAATCAACATGTCCATTCTATCGCAGCCTTGGGTCATCTTTCTGCTTATCGGCCTGGTAGCAGGCTTTCTCGCCAGCCTCGTGGTCGGTGGCGGAGGTTTGATCAGCTGCCTGTTGAGCGGCGTCATCGGCGCGTTTGTCGGCGGATTCCTCTTTCATGCATTGGGGATTTCGCTTGGCATCGGTAACCCGCTGGTTGTCGAAATCATTCAAGCGACGGTCGGAGCGATCGTCGTTGTAATTCTGGCAAGAGCCATAGCTTGAAGGTGAGGGACTGATGGAAGGCGTGGGCTGGATTGGAGCGATCATCATCGGCGGATTGGCCGGCTGGCTGGCCGGCAAGCTGATGGAGGCAAGGTACGGTGTTCTCCTGAACATCGTCCTCGGCATCGTCGGCTCCGTCGTGGCGACGGCGATCCTTGCGCAGTTCCATGTCGAGATTGCCGGCGGCCGGCTCGGCTATTTCATCACCGGTTTCCTTGGCGCATGCCTTCTGATATTTCTCGCCAAACTCGTCCGGCGATAGTTTTGCCGCAGGGCGAAGTAGAAAGAACGTTCATGGTCACGATACTCGACACGATCAATCCCGAGGCCCGGCGGATCCGGCATCCGGAAAAGGCGCATAGGCCCGATACGGAAGTGCTGCGCAAGCCGGAATGGATCCGCGTCAGGGCGCCGACGTCGAAGGGTTACGCTGAGACGCGCTCGATCGTCAAGGAACACAAGCTCGTCACGGTCTGCGAAGAAGCCGGCTGCCCTAATATCGGCGAGTGCTGGGACAAGAAGCACGCGACCTTTATGATCATGGGTGAGATCTGCACCCGCGCCTGCGCCTTCTGCAACGTCTCGACGGGCCGCCCGAACGCTCTTGATATGGCAGAACCGGAAAACGTCGCCAAGGCCGTCAAGCAGATGGGCCTCAGCCATGTCGTCATCACCTCCGTCGACCGCGACGACCTGGAAGACGGCGGCGCCGAACACTTCGAAAAGGTGATCTGGGCGATCCGTGCGGCATCGCCGTCAACCACGATCGAAATCCTGACGCCCGACTTCCTGAAGAAGCCAGGCGCACTGGAGCGCGTCGTCGCCGCCAAGCCTGACGTCTTCAATCACAACATGGAAACCGTGCCCGGCAATTATCTCACCGTCCGCCCAGGCGCGCGCTACTTCCATTCGGTCCGCCTGCTGCAGCGGGTGAAGGAACTCGACCCGACCATGTTCACCAAGTCGGGCATCATGGTCGGCCTTGGCGAGGAACGCAACGAAGTGCTGCAATTGATGGACGACCTGCGCACCGCCGACGTCGACTTCCTCACCATTGGCCAATACCTCCAGCCGACCCGCAAGCACCACCAGGTGATGAGCTTCGTCACACCGGACGAATTCAAGTCCTATGAGACGGTCGCCTATACCAAGGGCTTCCTGATGGTCGCCTCGAGCCCGCTCACCCGCTCCTCCCACCACGCCGGCGACGATTTCGCCCGGTTGAGGGCTGCACGGGAGAAGAAGGTTCTGTTGGCAGCACAGTGAAGTTGAGGTCGGCGATTTTCTTAATCTGTCGACGCGGCCTTCCGCGCTACGGCGGTACGAGTATGTGAGGACATAACCATACTTTAGAAATTTTGGACGAGGCTCGTTGTGGAGCAGAAGCTGGAAGCTCGCATGCCAGGCAAAGAGCCTGACCTCCTGGAGGCGGTGGGATGCTTGAAGTCCGCCAGACGCGTTTTGGTCATGGGTTGTTCCGGCGGCGGCAAGACGACAATGTCCCTGCAGCTTTGCAAGCTTTTGGATTTGCCTTTCGTCTCGATGGATCGCGAATTTTTCTGGCTTCCCGGTTGGGTCAAGCGGACGAAGGTGGAGGAGCGCGCTTTGATTTCTGCCAAGATTGCGCAGGAGCGATGGCTGATGGACGGCACAGGCCCATCCACCTTCGATTTGCGCGTTCCGCGCGCTGATGCGGTGATCTGGATTCGAATGCCGCGGATGTTCTGCCTGTATGGCGCCATACGCCGCCTGGCCAAATGGTACGGGCGGGAACGGTTGGAAATGGCGCCGGGCTGTCCAGAGCGACTGGATTGGGAATTTTTGCACTACATTTGGAATTTCGAACGGATATTTGCGCCGAAAGTCGCGGCCGGCCTTGCGGAGCACGGCTCCGATGTCCCGGTTTTCCAGCTGAAAACGCGGGCTCAGATGCGACGCCTGCTTGATCTTCTCGGCGCGCCCGCTTAATTGCCGATCATGCCTCAGTTCGAAACGCATCGCTCCGTCCCGCACTCGCCTGAACAGATGTTCGATCTCGTTGCCGATGTCGAGCGCTATCCCGAATTTCTGCCGCTCTGTACCGGGCTGGTCGTGCGCAACCGCAAGGAACGCGACGGCAAGGTCCTGCTGGTGGCCGATATGACCGTCGGCTACAAAGCGATCCGCGAGACTTTCACGACGCAGGTCCTCCTCAACAAGGCCGAGCTTGCGATCGACGTCAAATATATCGACGGGCCGTTCAAGTATCTCGACAATCGGTGGCGCTTCCTCCCTGATGGCAAAGGCGGCTGCACGATCGATTTCTTCATCGACTACGAGTTCAAGAGCCGCATCCTCGGCGCGCTGATGGGCTCGATGTTCGATCGCGCCTTTCGCATGTTCACCGAGGCCTTCGAGACGCGTGCCGGAAAGATCTATGCCTAAGTAAGATCTATGCGTGAGCCAACTCGAGCAACATCTCGAGCGCTGTTGCAACCGTCGCCAACCGCACCCGATCGCGACCGATATCGCCGTATCGCATCGTGCGGTGGAGAAGACCGCCGTCGCGTGACTTCGCCGCGAGGTGGACAAGGCCGACCGGCTTGTCGGTCGATCCACCGCCTGGGCCGGCGATACCGGTGACCGCGACGGCAAAATGCGCGCGTGAACGGAATAGGGCGCCGTGCACCATCTGCAGTGCAGTTTCCCTTGATACTGCGCCAAAGCCTACGAGCGTCTCTTCCTGAACGCCAAGCATCTCGACTTTTGCAGTGTTCGTATAGGTGACAAAGCCACGCTCGACCACTGCGGACGATCCGGAGATTTCGGTCAAGGCTCCGGCGATCAGTCCGCCGGTACAGGATTCGGCGGTCGCTACCATAAGCCCTCGTGCCGCAAATATGGTGACGACGCGCTCGGCAAGGCTCATGATCTCATCGGGGAAATTGCTCATGTCTTTCTTCCGCGATAGACGACCGTCGCCGTGGCAATTGCAGCGATGCCTTCGCGCCGACCGACGAAGCCGATTTGTTCGTTGGTCGTCGCCTTCACCGAGCATCGCTCCAGGCTGATATCGAGAAATTCCGAAAGCCTGGCGCGCATGGCGTCGCGGTGGGGACCGACCTTCGGCGCCTCGGCAATGAGGGTAACGTCGGCATTCATGATCGTCCCGCCGTTTTCACGAACGATCCTTGCCGCATGCTCGATGAATATGCGTGACGCAGCGCCTCGCCATTGCGGATCGGACGGCGGGAAGTGATCGCCGATGTCGCCGGCGCCGCAGGTGGCAAGCAGCGCATCGGTGAGCGCATGCAGCGCGACATCAGCGTCCGAATGGCCCTTGAGGGTCTGGTCGTGCGGAATGAAAACACCGCAGAGCGTTACGCCGTCGCCGGGCTCCAACTGGTGCACATCATAGCCATTGCCGGTTCTGACATCCGGCAACGCAGTCGCAGAAAGCCGCTCGTCGGCCATGGCGATATCCCTCTTTATCGTCAGTTTGACATTGTCCACCGCACCCGCAACCAAGGTCACGGGAACGCCTGCCCATTCCGCGATGGCAGCATCGTCGGTAAATTCTCCGGCGCCCGCCAGCGCCGCTTGCTCATGCGCGGCAAGTATAGCGTCGAAGCGGAAGGACTGCGGCGTCTGAGCGGCGAAGAGGCCGGCGCGCGGCACGGTTTCGGTAACGCATCCGTCGTTGCCGCCCCGCTTCAGCGTGTCCAACACCGGGATCGCCGGCAGGACGGCAAGTGCTCCCACCTCGAGCGCCCTTGCGACACGGTCGAGGAGATCTTGATCGAAAAAGGGTCGAACGGCATCGTGGATCAACACATGGGTGATACCGCTTGCCTGAAATGCCCTGAGGCCAGCCAGCACTGATTGCTGCCGCGTCGCACCGCCAATAGCCACGATTACCTTGTCGGCACCGCTGATCGGGTCGATTGCCTTGCGCAGAAGCGCTTCGTCATCGGCATGGATGACAATAACGATTTGCGATGCTTGCGGCCATGTCATGAATTTTTCAAGTGTATGGGCGATAACCGCCTTGCCACCGATAGGCCGGTATTGCTTTGGGCCGTCCTGCGGAGAACCGGCGCGTTCGCCGCGGCCTGCCGCCACGATAACTATTCCGACCGACATCGGTTGCTTTGAATGCATTTGCGTCATAAACCTCGGAGAAACAGGCATTGCGATAGCAGCGGTCTATCGCCTGGACCGGGCATTTTCCAGCATTTGCCCAAAAAATATCGGCTTTCGCTGAAACCGCTTGGCAAGCTCCATAATTATGGCTAAAAATAGTGCAAGCATAAGGCGTGCCTGAAAGATAATCAATTGTCCCTCGTCAATCTAGCAGCTCCGTTTTCCATCGGCACGATCCCGATCCGAAACCGCGTGATCCTCGCGCCGATGTCCGGCGTCACCGATTTGCCCTTTCGTCGTCTGGCGTTGCGATACGGCGCCGGGCTTGTTGTCACGGAGATGGTCGCTAGCCGCGAGCTCGTGCTCGACGCGGGAGAATCCTGGTCTCGCCTGAAAAGCGCCGGCCTCAAGCCCCATATGGTGCAGCTCGCCGGTCGGGAAGCCCATTGGATGGCGGATGCCGCAAGAATCGCCGTCGACAACGGTGCCGACATTATCGACATCAACATGGGTTGCCCGGCCAAGAAGGTGATTGGCGGCTATTCCGGGTCTGCATTGATGCGCGACCCCGACCATGCGCTTAGCCTTATCGAGGCAACGGTCAAGGCCGTCAATGTGCCGGTGACGTTGAAGATGCGGCTCGGCTGGGACGAAAAATCGATCAACGCACCTGAGATAGCGAGGCGAGCTGAAGCTGCCGGCATTCAGATGGTGACGATCCATGGTCGCACCCGGATGCAGTTCTACGAGGGCAAGGCGGATTGGGATGCGATCCGGGCGGTGCGGGACGTATTGTCCATCCCACTGGTCGCCAATGGCGACGTCGACAACGCTGAGGATGCCGAGAAGATTCTTCGCCGTTCGGGCGCCGATGCTGTGATGATCGGCAGGGGCTGTCAGGGGCGGCCGTGGCACGCCGGCGTGCTGGCGGGTTACGACCTGCCCGGGCAAGACGAGATTGCCGACATTGCGCTGGAGCACTATGCCGCCATGCTTGATTTCTATGGCGAGACCGTCGGCGTTCGCCATTCTCGCAAGCATCTTGGCTGGTATCTCGCCCGGTACGCGACGGCAATATCCGGCGCGGACAAGGCGCGCATCATGACATCGGGAAACCCTGCCGAGGTGGCGTCGCTCATGGGCGAGGCGCTGAGAGCCAATATCGATCTTACGCCACGCGCACAGGAGGCCGCATGAGTTCCGATACCGACTCCGTGCCGTCCACAAATACAAGAAATGCCCTGGCGATGGCCGTTCTCAACGCCATCCAGAACCCGGTCGTCATGGTCGACGAGGCGGGCTTGATGACCTTCGCCAACTGGGAGGGAGAGGCGTTTTTCGGGGCGAGCGCTTCACATCTCGCCCGCTACAATATCTCGACCTTCATTCCATTCGGAAGCCCGCTTCTGGCTCTAATCGACCAGGTTCGCGAGCGTCGCGCGCCGGTCAACGAATATCGTGTCGATCTTAGTTCGCCGCGGCTCGGCCAGGACAAACTTGTCGATCTCTATGTGGCGCCTGTCGTGAGCGAGCCGGGATCGGTGGTGATCGTGTTCCAGGAACGGTCGATGGCCGACAAGATCGATCGCCAGTTGACCCACCGCGCAGCTGCTCGCTCGGTAACCGGCCTTGCCTCGATGCTTGCCCACGAGATCAAGAACCCGCTGTCGGGTATCCGAGGTGCGGCCCAGCTTCTTGAGCAGTCGGTGGAGGACGAGGACCGGGCGCTGACGCGGCTGATCTGCGACGAGACCGACCGCATCGTCTCGCTGGTCGACCGGATGGAGGTCTTTTCCGACGAGCGGCCGGTAGACCGCGTGCCGGTTAATATCCATTCGGTGCTGGACCACGTAAAGGCGGTCGCGAAGGCCGGTTTTGCCCGCAATATCAAGATCTCGGAGCTTTACGACCCGTCATTGCCCGCGGTCTATGCCAATCGTGACCAACTGGTACAGATCTTCCTGAACCTTGTGAAGAACGCCGCCGAGGCGGTTGGCGACAAGCCGGAGGGCGAGATCATGTTGACGACGGCTTACCGTCCCGGCATTCGCCTTTCGGTCGCAGGTTCCCGTGAAAAGATTTCGTTGCCGCTGGAGTTTTGCGTCATAGACAATGGCCCTGGCGTGCCCGCGGATCTGTTGCCACACCTGTTCGATCCTTTCGTCACCACGAAGATGAACGGCACGGGACTGGGCCTTGCCTTGGTTGCCAAGATCATCGGCGATCATGGCGGCATCGTCGAATGCGATAGCCAGAACCACAAGACGACGTTCCGCGTTCTCATGCCGGCCTCCAAAGGCATAACCCTCGAAGACGCCAATCCCGCGAACTTTACAGGACCTCATAAATGACTGCCACGATCCTTGTCGCTGATGACGATGCTGCCATTCGCACGGTCCTCAATCAGGCCTTGAGCCGCGCCGGCTACGATGTCCGTATCACATCCAATGCCGCGACTCTTTGGCGGTGGATTTCGGCGGGCGAGGGCGATCTCGTGGTCACCGACGTCGTCATGCCGGACGAGAATGCTTTCGATCTGCTGCCACGCATCAAGAAGGCTCGTCCAGACCTGCCAGTGTTGGTCATGAGCGCCCAGAATACGTTCATGACGGCCATCAAGGCCTCGGAGAAGGGGGCCTACGACTACCTGCCAAAGCCTTTCGACCTTACCGAGCTGATCGCGATCATCGGGCGCGCCCTTTCCGAGCCAAAGCGCAAGCCGGTGAAGATCGAGGACGACATGCAAGATGGCATGCCGCTGGTCGGTCGGTCGGCCGCTATGCAGGAAATCTATCGTGTGCTCGCCCGCCTGATGCAGACCGACCTTACCCTAATGATCACCGGCGAATCCGGCACCGGCAAGGAATTGGTGGCACGGGCGCTGCATGACTACGGCAAGCGCCGCAATGGCCCGTTCGTTGCCATCAATATGGCGGCTATCCCGCGCGACCTGATCGAGTCGGAGTTGTTCGGCCACGAAAAGGGCGCCTTTACGGGAGCGCAGACGCGCTCCACCGGGCGCTTCGAGCAGGCCGAGGGCGGCACGCTGTTCCTCGACGAAATTGGCGATATGCCGATGGATGCGCAGACGCGGCTGCTGCGGGTGCTGCAGCAGGGCGAATACACCACGGTCGGCGGCCGAACGCCGATCCGCACCGATGTCCGCATCGTTGCCGCCACCAACAAGGACCTGAAGCAGGCGATCAATCAGGGGCAATTCCGCGAGGACCTCTACTATCGCCTCAATGTCGTGCCGCTGCGTCTGCCGCCGCTGCGTGATCGCGCCGAGGATATCCCGGATCTCGTTCGCCATTTCATCCAGCAGGCAGAAAAAGAGGGTCTCGGCTCCAAGCGATTCGACCAGGAAGCGCTGGAGTTGATGAAGGCTTATCCCTGGCCGGGCAACGTGCGCGAGCTGGAGAACCTTATTCGCCGTCTGATGGCGCTTTATCCACAGGATGTGATCAGCCGCGAAATCATCGATGCGGAACTGCGCGCCGATGTCCCTGATAGCCCCATCGACAAGGGACCCGCCCGCAACGGCAGCATGACCATCGCCCAGGCGGTCGAGGAGAACATGCGCGCCTATTTCGCAAGCTTTGGCGAAGGCTTACCGCCCGCCGGCCTTTACGATCGCGTTTTGACCGAGCTTGAATATCCGCTGATCCTCGCAGCGCTGACCGCGACGCGCGGAAACCAGATCAAGGCCGCCGATTTGCTGGGGCTGAACCGCAATACCCTGCGCAAGAAGATCCGCGAACTTGGCGTTTCGGTTTATCGGAGCTCCCGCACCGCCTGACCGCTGCGGTACTTGACAATGTCACCCATAGCGTTGCATTTTCGCCACAATGCGTTGCTTAAAGGTCACGCAGCCGATTGGCCGATTTGCATGCGCGATTTCAAGGGAAAGCTCCACTTGTCGGAGCGGAAGATCAAGGTTTTTGGCTTTCTGCAGTTGGCTGTATGATCGCTGAAACCAGTTGGCTGGTGGTGACGAATGCCGCGTCCGCCTGCGATCATCCAGGTCCCGACAATCGCCGACGCCACAGCCAGATTGGTCGGACCAAATCAGGCAAGGCGCCTTCGGGCGCCCATGCCGGGAGACGAATGGAATGCAGCAGGAAGCAGCCACGCCGGCGGCGGGCAACGAGGCGATCGTCAAGGTGACGGACCGCCGCGCCTCCTTCGCCCTTCCGGGCCTGGCATTGGCCGGCGTGGCGCTTCTCTGCGCGACCGCCACCCTGTTCATTCTCCTCGGCCTGACGCCGATCCCGCCCAATTCCAACGTCGTTCTCGCCTCCGCAGCGGTGAACTCCTTCTTCGTCCTGGCGATGATCGTCCTGATCGGACGCGAGGTGGTTCGCCTGCAAAAGGCTAGAAGTCGCGGCCGTGCTGCAGCCCGTCTGCACATTCGAATTGTCGTGCTGTTCTCGATCGTGGCGATCACTCCGGCTATCCTGGTTGCGATCTTCGCCAGCCTGACGCTGAATGTCGGTCTTGACCGCTGGTTCGCGCTTCGCACACAGCAGATCATCAGCTCCTCCCAGAACGTCGCGCAAGCCTATCTGATGGAAAACGCCAGCTACCTTCAGGGGCAGACGGTATCGATGGGTAACGATCTCGAGCGCAATCGCGCCCTCTATAGCCTCGACCAGACCGGTTTCGCAGAACTGATGACGCGCCAGGCCCGCGGGCGCGGCCTTCTCGGGGCCTTCCTCGTGCGGCGCGACGGCACCGCGATCTTGCAGGCCGATATCAAGACCGAGCGGCCTTTACCGGCAATCCCCAAGGATGCGCTCGAAGCTTCTGCGGGTGGCCAGCCGACGCTTATACCGCCTGGTGTCACCAACCTGGTGGGGGCAATTATCAAGCTTGACGATATTCCGGGAGCCTTTCTCTACACGGTGCGGGCGGTCGACCCGCGCGTCATGAGCGCGATGCGGATGGTCGAGGAAAACACTGCGGAGTACAAGGCGATGGAGGGCGGGCGCATGTCCCTGCAGATCGCCTTTGCCGTGCTCTATATCGGCTTTGCACTGATCGTGCTGCTGGCCGCGATCTGGACGGCGATCGCGGTTGCCGATCGTATCGTGCGGCCGATCCGCCTGCTGATCAGCGCCGCCGACAATGTCGCCTCCGGCAACATGAACGTTCTGGTGCCGGTCCGCGCCGCCGACGGCGATGTCGGAAGCCTGTCGCGCACGTTCAACAAGATGATTTCGGAGATACGCACCCAGCGCGACGAAATCCTCGAGGCCAAGGACGAGGTCGACGATCGCCGCCGGTTCATCGAGGCCGTGCTGTCAGGCGTGACGGCGGCGGTGATCGGCGTCGAGCACGACCGCCGCATCACCATCGTCAACAATGCCGCCGAAATCCTGCTGACGCTTGAAAGCAGCGAGCTTCTTGGTCGGAGCCTGGTTGACATCGCACCGGAGGTCGATCAGGTCGTCACGGAGGCCGCCGCCCGTCACCGCAACGATTTCCGCAAGCAGATCAGTCTCGTGCGCGGCGGCACGGTTCGGACCCTCAGCGTCCAGGTCACGCGCGAGGAAGCGAGGGACTTGAAGGAGTCCTATGTCATTACGCTTGACGATATCACCGATCTCGTCATCGCCCAGCGCTCGACGGCGTGGGCGGACGTCGCGCGGCGCATCGCGCACGAGATCAAGAACCCGCTGACGCCGATCCAGCTGTCGGCGGAGCGCATTCGCCGCCGCTATGGCAAGCAGATCGATGAGAACGACCGTGCGGTCTTCGACCAGTGTACGGATACCATCATCCGTCAGGTGGGCGACATCGGCCGCATGGTCGATGAGTTCTCGTCCTTCGCCCGTATGCCCAAGCCGACGATGGAGCCGACCGATCTTCGCAATATCCTTCGGGATGCCCTATTCCTGCGCGAGATGGGAAACAATCACGTCAAATTCGAACGCGAACTCGGCAGCGAGCCGTTGGTCGGCATGTTCGACCAGCGCATGCTGGGCCAGGCTTTCGGCAACCTCATCAAGAACGCGGTAGAAGCAATCGAGGCTGTTCCCAGCAGCGAAAGTCGCGATGGTTCGAAAATCCTTATTCGTGCTTCGCTCGATAGTGAACGCGATCGCTTTACCGTCGATGTGATCGACAACGGTCGCGGCCTGCCCGTCGAGAACCGTCACAGCATACTCGAACCCTATATGACGATGCGCGAAAAGGGCACCGGGCTCGGCCTCGCGATCGTCAAGAAGATCATTGAAGACCACGGCGGACAGCTCGAACTACACGATGCTCCCGCTGAATTCGACGGGGGTAGGGGAGCCATGATCCGCGTGCATCTGCCGCGCCGTGAACTGGCCACCGTCCCCCAGACCGCAAGCGACAAGGAAACAGTTTATGGCCTCTGATATTCTCGTGGTGGACGACGAGGAGGACATTCGGGAGATTGTCTCGGGAATTCTATCCGATGAAGGGCACGAGACCCGCACCGCATACGACAGCGACAGCGCGCTCGCCGCGATTTCGGATCGCGCACCGCGGCTGGTCTTTCTCGACATATGGATGCAGGGCAGTAAGCTCGATGGGCTGGCGCTTCTAGATGAGATCAAGGCCCGTCACCCTGATTTGCCTGTCGTCATGATCTCGGGCCACGGTAACGTCGAAACCGCTGTCTCCGCCATCAAGCGTGGTGCCTTCGACTTCATCGAGAAGCCTTTCAAGGCCGATCGTCTCATCCTGATCGCCGAGCGGGCGCTTGAGAATTCCAAGTTGAAGAAGGAACTCGTCGATCTGAAGAGGCGGACCGGCGACACCATCGAGCTGATCGGTACGTCGATTGCCGTGTCGCAGCTGCGCCAGACCATCGACAAGGTCTCCCCGACCAACAGCCGCGTCATGATCTTCGGCCCGTCGGGTTCCGGCAAGGAACTCGTGGCGCGCATGATGCACAAGAAATCGATGCGGGCCAACGGTCCGTTCGTGGCGCTCAATGCGGCCAATATCACGCCGGATCGCATGGAAGTCGCGCTCTTCGGCACGGAGGGCTCACCAGGCCAGTCCCGCAAGGTCGGCGCGCTGGAGGAAGCACATCGCGGCATGCTCTACCTCGACGAAGTCGGCGAAATGCCGCGCGAGACCCAGAACAAGATCCTGCGCGTATTGGTTGATCAGCAGTTCGAACGAGTAGGCGGATCAAAGCGGGTGAAGGTCGATGTCCGCATCATCTCGTCGACCGCCTATAATCTTGAAAGCCGCATTGCCGAAAACCTGTTTCGTGAGGACCTATATCATCGCCTCGCCGTCGTGCCGGTCCGCGTGCCGGCTCTTGCCGAGCGCCGCGAAGATATCCCGTTCTTGGTCGACCAACTGATGCGCCAGATTTCCGAACAGGCCGGCATCCGCCCGCGCCGCATCGGCGATGACGCAATGGCAGTGCTGCAGGCGCATGATTGGCCCGGCAATATCCGCCAGCTCCGCAACAACATCGAGCGGCTGATGATTCTTGCCCGGACCGACGGACCAGATTCGCCGATCACGGCCGAGATGCTGCCGACTGACCTTGGCGACATGCTGCCGAAGGTCTCGGCGCAGAACGACTATCACATCATGACGCTGCCCTTGCGCGAAGCCCGCGAAATGTTCGAGCGCGACTATCTGATCGCGCAGATCAATCGTTTCGGCGGCAATATCTCGCGCACGGCGGAGTTTGTCGGCATGGAGCGCTCGGCGCTACATCGCAAGCTGAAGTCGCTCGGCGTTTGATACTGATTTCCCGCGGCCGCACTTAGCTCCGCGGGACGATGGGTTTCCATTGATCCTCTCCAGCAAGGTCCGAGATGCCGAGAATTGCCTATGTGAATGGACGCTACCTGGCGCATGCCGACGCCATGGTCCATGTGGAAGACCGTGGCTATCAGTTTGCGGATGGCGTCTACGAAGTCTGCGAGGTGCGCCATGGGCTGATCGTCGATCTGACACGCCACCTGAACCGCCTCGACCGGTCGCTCGCAGAGCTGCGGATTGCCCGGCCGATGACCCGAGCAGCGCTGGTTGTCGTCATTTGCCAGACGCTGCGGCGCAATCGCGTTCGCAATGGCATGTTCTACCTGCAGGTCACACGCGGCGTCGCGCGTCGCGACCACGTCTTCCCAGCGGACGGCACGCCGTCGTCGATCGTCGTCACGGCCAAGAGCACCGATCAATCCGCAATCGCCCGGAAGAATGCCTTCGGCATCAAGGCGATCACGGTACGCGACAATCGCTGGGATCGCGTCGACATCAAGTCGGTCGGCCTCCTGCCCAACGCGCTGGCGCGCCAGCAGGCCAAGGAGGCGGGCGCCCAGGAAGCGATCTATGTCGACCACAACGGCATGGTGAAGGAAGGTGCCGCGACCAACGTCTGGATCGTTGATGCCGACGGCAAACTGGTCACCAGACCTGCCGAGCACGGTATCCTCAGAGGCATCACCCGTACCACGTTGATCGATATCGCAGCCAAACTTGGACTGCCGCTCGAGGAACGTTTTTTCTCCGTCGAGGAAATGATGGCGTCGCGCGAAGTTTTCGTCACGGCTGCCACAAGCATTTGTTTTCCCATCGTTTCCATCGATGGACAGGCGATTGCAAACGGCCATCCCGGTAGCGTGTCGCAGAAAATTAGAGAGGCCTTTTTCGACATTGCGGAAAAGACTGCGATTTGATACCAAGATTTGCTGGGGGAGAGTGGAGGGCCTCTCCTTTCCGGACACGAGGTCTATGTCTGAATTCCACCGGTCCACGGGGCCGGCAATAAAGAAAGAAGCGGCGCGATGGCGGAACGTTCTCAGAATTTGCAGGACTTATTTTTAAATACTGTTCGCAAACAGAAGATTTCACTCACTATATTCCTGATCAACGGTGTAAAGCTCACGGGCGTCGTTACGTCCTTCGACAACTTCTGCGTCCTGCTGCGGCGCGACGGTCATTCGCAACTTGTCTACAAGCATGCGATTTCAACCATCATGCCGGGCCAGCCGATGCAGATGTTCGAGAGCGAAGAAGCCGCATCCTGAACGCATCCTAGATAGGATATGCCGTCATCACGACACGCGATACGAAAAATGAATCCATCATCCCGGAAGCTTTGAAGCACCGGGATGACATGAAGGCGGTTGTCATCGTCCCTGTTCTGAAGCAGGCACGCGCGAACAAGGCTGCCAAGGCCGATGCGACGCTGACGACCACGCGCTCGTCCGAGAGCCGTCTCGAAGAGGCAAAGGGGCTTGCGCACGCGATCGATCTGGAAGTCGTTCATGGTGCGATCGTTCCGATCAACGATCCGCGCCCCGGAACGCTGCTCGGCAGCGGCAAGATCGAGGAAATCGGCGCGCTGCTGGACGAGTTCGACGCCGGCCTCGTCATAGTCGATCATCCCTTGACGCCGGTGCAGCAGCGCAATCTCGAAAAGGAATGGAACGCCAAGGTCATCGACCGGACAGGGCTCATTCTCGAAATCTTCGGCCGCCGCGCCTCCACCAAGGAAGGCACTCTGCAGGTCGATCTTGCGCATCTCAATTATCAGAAGGGCCGTCTGGTCCGCAGCTGGACCCACCTTGAACGCCAGCGCGGTGGTGCCGGATTCATGGGTGGCCCGGGTGAAACCCAGATCGAAGCCGACCGTCGTCAACTGCAGGATCGCATCATCAAGCTGGAGCGCGAACTCGAGCAGGTGGTGCGCACCCGGCAGCTTCATCGCGCCAAGCGCCGCAAGGTGCCGCATCCGATCGTGGCGCTGGTCGGGTACACCAATGCTGGAAAATCGACACTCTTCAATCGTATTACCGGCGCCGGCGTACTGGCGGAAGACATGCTTTTTGCGACGCTCGACCCGACGCTACGCCGCATGAAGCTGCCACAGGGCCGCACCGTCATCCTGTCCGACACCGTTGGCTTCATCTCCGATCTGCCGACCCATCTTGTCGCCGCCTTCCGCGCGACGCTGGAAGAGGTGCTGGAAGCCGACCTGATCCTTCATGTGCGTGACATGTCGGACGACGATAATGCGGCGCAAAATTCGGATGTCATGCGCATCCTCAGTGATCTCGGCATCGGTGACGCCGAAGGTGCGGATCGTATCGTCGAGGTCTGGAACAAGATCGACCGGCTGGAACCCGAGGCGCACGACGCAACGCTGCAGAAGGTTGCCTCCTCAAAGAACATCGTCGCCGTTTCGGCCATCACAGGCGAAGGCGTCGATCGTCTCATGGAAGAGATCAGCGGCAGGCTCTCCGGCGTGATGACAGAGGCGACCATCACCCTGCCTGTCGACAAGCTGGCGCTGCTCCCATGGCTCTACAGCCATGCGATCGTCGATGCACGCGAAGACAACGAGGATGGCACCGTCTCGCTGGATGTCCGCCTGTCGGAAGTGGAAGCTGGCGAGCTCGAGCGGCGGATGGGCAATGGCCCGAAGCCGCAGGGTGAAGACTGGGAATGACTTAAGGCATTGCCACGGAACCGGCCGGCAATCAGGCCAGCTGGCGTTCGATTGACTTCGCCGCCTGCCAGATGTCTTCCATACGCTCAAGCGTAGCGCCTTCGAGCGTCTCGCCTTCCGCTTCAAGTGTTTGCTCTATGTGACTGAATCGGCGACGAAATTTCGTATTCGTCCCGCGAAGCGCTTGCTCGGGATCGGCATTGACATACCGGCCGATATTGACGACCGCAAAGATCAGATCGCCCAGTTCGTCGCTGACCTTGGCTCGGTCACCATCCTTGAGCGCGACGCGCAGCTCATCGATTTCCTCCTCGATCTTGTCGAGGATCGGCTCAGGCGCCGACCAGTCGAAGCCAACCTTTGCGGCGCGCTCCTGCAATTTGATTGCTTCCGTGAGCGCCGGGAAGCTGCGCTGGACCGAGCCGAGAAAACCGCTGGTGAAATCTTCCGCGATGCCCAGGCGCGCTCGCCGCTCGGCCCGCTCCCGTTTTTCCTCGTTCTTGATCTCCTCCCACTGCTTCTTGACAGCGCCGGGCGTCGAAGCTTCGGAGATGGCGAAGACATGTGGGTGCCGGCGGATCATCTTTCGCGTAATCGCCTCGACCACGTCGCCAAAAGAGAATTCGCCGGCTTCTTCAGCCATCCGCGCATGGAAGACGACCTGCAGCAGAAGGTCTCCAAGCTCCTCGCAGAGGTCCCCCATGTCCCGGCGTTCGATGGCGTCGGAGACCTCGTAGGCCTCCTCGATCGTATAAGGCTTGATGCTTTCGAAGGTCTGCACCACGTCCCACGGGCAACCGTTTACGGGGTCCCGCAATGCCGACATGATTTCGACCAGCCGGGATATGTCCTTCGACGGTTGCATAGGAGCCTCTTTCGATCGTCTGTCTGTTTCAGTTAAGGGGGATTGCGTTTTCGCTCTTCGACGCCTGATAGCTTTTCGAAAGCCCGTCATAGGCGGCCTTGATGCGAGCCGTCTGCGCTTTCAGCTCGGCTTTTATTGCCGCTGTTTCCGTCTCGACCAGATCGGTAATCGCAAAGCTGTTCCAGAATGCGTTCCGCTTGCGATAGCCGCCGGGCTCGAGGCCGAAGACCTCCATCAGTATCTTCAGGTCATGGGGAATGGCGAAACTGTCGCGCGAATCCTCATGGCTGAAGAAATAGTAGAAGTTATCGAAGCCAGCCCAGGTGATTGCCGACATGCACATTGTGCATGGCTCATGCGTTGAAAGGAAAATAAGGTCCTTCGTTGCCGGTTTTTCGCCCATTTCGTAAAAGCGCTTCAGTGTGTGAACCTCGCCATGCCAGAGCGGATTTTCAAGCTCGTTGTTGGCCTCGGCGACCACAAGCGACAGATCCGACTTGCGCAGGATCGCGGCGCCGAACACCTTGTTTCCAACGGAGACGCCTTTTGCCGTCAGCGGCAGGATGTTGTCCTCAATGACCTCGAGGAGACGGGCTGCAATGGTGTTGGAAGACAAGCTTGGCACTCCTTATTTGCAGGCGACTTTACCCGCATCCGAGCCCCTGCGGAAAGCGGAAATGACACATGGACTTTGTTTGCCACAACGAATACCAGATGTTGCTAACAGGGCCGAGTGGTGGGTTTTGCTCAATTCTCGGGTCTGTCGGGTAAAAGAATACGCGAGGCTCTTGTCCCGGGAATTTCTGTTTCTTCAATCTCTTGCTGTTAACCGCCATATTCGGGCCTTCTCGAAGTGGATTGATAATGCCTCCCAGGACTGACCAGCTTTCGGTATTTCCAGCCTTCATGCGCGTGGAAGGCAGGATCGCGGCTGTCTTCGGCAATGGCGACGAAGCTTACGCCAAGACGCGGCTTCTGATGAACACCCAGGCTCGCATAGTCGCCTATGCCGACGCGCCCGAGGCGCACTACGCAACCGTCCTCGAGGCCAACGGCATCGAGACCGTACGCCTTGCGTTTTCACCCGACCAGGTCAAGGGTGCAGTGCTGGTCTTTGCTGCGACCGGCGACGCTGCAATGGACCGCGAAATCGCCGCCTGCGCTCGCGCCGAAAAGATACCAGCCAATGCGGTCGACCAGCCCGAGCATTGCGATTTCTTCACACCGGCTTTGGTCAACCGGGCTCCGGTCGCTGTGGCCGTCGGGACAGAAGGTGCAGGTCCCGTCCTTGCGCAGATGATCCGCGCCGAGGTCGACCAGATGCTTTCGCCCTCGCTCGGCAAGCTGGCGGCGTTGGCTACTCGCTATCGCAAGGCGGCCGAAGACCTCGTTCCGCGCGGCGTGGCGCGGCGGGTGTTTTGGAGACGGTTTTTTACTGGTGCTGTTGCCGATGCCGTCGATGCAGGCGATTTTCACCAGGCGGAACGTGCAGCCAACGACCTGCTGCGGTCCCCGGAACGGCTTGCGGGCCACGTCTGGCTCGTGGGTGCCGGCCCCGGTGCCGAGGATCTCCTGACGCTGCGGGCGCAGCGGGTGATGATGGAAGCGGATGCCATTGTCTATGACGCGCTCGTGCCACCGGCGATCGTCGATATGGGCCGCCGCGATGCCGAGCGTTTTTCGGTCGGCAAGCGCAAGGGCTGCCATTCCAAGTCCCAGGAAGAGATCAACGATCTTCTGGTGGAACTTGGCCGCAATGGTAAGCGCGTCGTCCGGCTGAAATCGGGCGATCCCCTGGTCTATGGCCGGGCAGGGGAAGAGATGGCAGCGCTCAGAAGTGCTGGTATCTCCTATGAGGTTGTGCCGGGGATCACGTCCGCCTTTGCCGCTGCAGCCGACTTCCAGCTGCCCCTGACGTTGCGCGGCGTCGCCTCGTCTCTGGTCTTTACCACCGGTCACGACCTCACCGGCGATGTCCTGCCGGATTGGGCGAGCCTTGCGATCTCCGGCGCCACCATCGCAGTCTATATGGGCCGCACGGTTGCCGCTTCCGTCGCCGGTCGTCTTATGGAAGCCGGTCTGCCAGCCGAAACGACAGTTGCCGTCATCGAGAACGCCAGCCGTTGCGACCGTCGCCTGATGCACGGTACGCTGAAGGACCTACCTGACCTCGAATTCCGCGATGAGCTGACCGGTCCAGTCATGGTCATCATCGGCGACGCGGTCGCCGGCGCCAATTTCGACCATTCAGAGCCGCTGGTCCACAAGGTGACCGTGGCCCAAGAATTTGCAAGGAGCTGACATGGCAGACAAGGTTCTGACCGCCAACCGACTGACCGATGGAATTGCCGTCTGGCTGAATGCGAACGGCGAGTGGGCGACGTCCCTGCAGGATGCGCTGGTTGCGCGTCACGGGGAAGCTGTTGCCGCCCTGGAGGCCATCGGCAAGAAATCCTACGCCGACAACAAGGTCGTTGACGTCACGATCATCGAAGTACATGAAACCGACGGAGTTCTATGGCCGCTGCGGCTTCGCGAGCGCATCCGCGCCGAAGGCCCGACCATGGAATACGCGCCCGGCTATCCGGTCGCCGATCCGAAATTTATTGATGCCTGAGGAAGACGATGTATCGCTACGACGAATTTGACCACGCCTTTGTCGCCGAGCGCGTCGCGCAGTTTCGCGATCAGGTCGAGCGCCGCCTTTCGGGCGAACTTTCGGAAGATGCCTTCAAGCCGCTGCGCCTGATGAACGGAGTCTATCTGCAGCTGCACGCTTATATGCTGCGCATCGCCATTCCCTACGGCACGTTGAGTTCGCGGCAGCTGCGCATGCTCGCCCATATCGCCCGTACCTACGACCGCGGCTACGGCCATTTCACCACGCGCCAGAACCTGCAGTTCAATTGGCCGAAGCTCTCGGATATGCCCGCGGTACTCGACGAACTCGCCTCTGTCGAGATGCATGCGATCCAGACCTCGGGCAATTGCATTCGCAACGTCACCGCTGACCATTTCGCCGGCGCAGCAGCGGATGAAGTTGCCGACCCGAGGCCCTATGCCGAGATCCTGCGCCAGTGGTCATCGGTCCACCCGGAATTCTCGTTCTTGCCGCGCAAGTTCAAGATCGCCGTTACCGGTGCCGAGCGCGACCGCGCTGCGATCCAGGTGCACGATATTGGCCTGCACCTGAAAAAGAACGACAAGGGCGAGACCGGTTTTGCCGTCTACGTCGGTGGCGGGCAGGGTCGTACCCCGATGATCGCCAAGCTCATTCGCGACTTCCTGCCGGAAGAAGACTTGCTGTCCTACACCACTGCCATCATGCGCGTGTACAATCTCCATGGCCGCCGCGACAACAAGTACAAGGCGCGCATCAAGATCCTTGTCCACGAGACCGGTGCCGAAGAACTAGCGCGTCAGGTGGAGGTGGAGTTCAATCAGCTTCGGGATACCGAACTGAGGTTGCCGGATGCCGACGTCCAAGCGATCTCGACCTATTTCGCTTTGCCGGCCATGCCGGAGCGTCCGGAGGGCTGGGAAAATCTGGCGCGCTGGAAGAAGGCCGATCCGCAGTTTGCGCTATGGGTCCAGCAGAACGTCAAGCCCCACAAGAACCCCGACTACGGCATGGTGACGATTTCGCTGAAGCCGATCGGCGGTATTCCGGGCGACGCGTCGGACGCGCAGATGGACATCATCGCCGACGTCGCCGAGGAATATGCCTTCGACGAAATCCGGGTCAGCCACGAGCAGAATCTCATCCTGCCGCATGTGGCGCTGGCGGACCTCGAAGCAGTCTATCGCGGCCTGGTCGCCGGTGGCCTTCAGACTGCGAATGCCGGCCTGATCACCGATATCATTGCCTGTCCTGGGCTCGACTATTGCGCGCTTGCAAATGCGCGCTCCATTCCGCTTGCCCAGGAAATCTCGAGCCGGTTTGGCAATGCCGAGCGCCAGGCGGAGATCGGCGAGCTCAAGATCAAGATCTCCGGCTGCATCAATGCTTGCGGCCATCACCACGTCGGCCATATCGGCCTGCTGGGTGTCGAAAAGAAGGGCGCTGAGCTTTATCAGATCACGCTTGGCGGCTCGGGCGACGAGCATACGTCGATCGGCGAGATCATCGGTCGCGGTTTCGAACCATCAAAGGTAACGGACGCCATCGAAACGATCGTCAACACCTATCTCGATCTGCGCCTCAATCCCTCCGAAATCTTCCTCGAAGCCTATCGTCGCGTCGGTCCGCAGCCTTTCAAGGATGCGCTCTATGGCTCGGCAGCGGCAGAAGCGGCATAACGGGGAAATGACGATGACGAAGATCTGGAGAGAGACCGGTTTTGTCGAGAACGATCCCTGGATCGTTGAGACCGAAGAGGTGAAGCCGACCGAGCAGCAAAAGCCGCTGCTTGATCTCGATGCTATGATTGCCAAGGCTGAGGAAAGCAACGATGTCGGGCTCGGCGTGCTGATAAAGCCCGCAGACGATGTCACCAGGCTTGAGCCCTATCTTTCTCGCCTCGAAATCGTCGCTGTTGCCTTTCCGGCCTTTAACGACGGCCGCGCTTTCAGCCATGCGTCGCTACTTCGCCAGCGTCTCGGCTACGCCAACGAGTTGCGTGCGGTCGGCGACGTGTTGATCGACCAGATTCCCTTGATGCTGCGGTGTGGCATCGATAGTTTCTCGGTCACCAACGAGACGGCGCTGAAGCGGCTGGCGGAAAACCGGCTGCCCGGCATTTCGCACCACTATCAGCCGACCGCGCGCCACGCCGAAGCCGGTCCGAGCTATAGCTGGCGCCGGCTATCGACCAGGACGGCCTGATCCAAGGTAGGAGCGCGGTGGCAAATATATCGGCACGTCGCCGATACGCACGATCTAGAATGCAAACTTGAGCTGGAAACGCATATTTCCTGGAACCACCCTTGGCGTGGAACGGAATGCCTTTAAATACCCACGGAAATATAATATCTGCCTTCCAGCACAATAGGCCCCAGACGACGACGGGATCAAAGACAGCATGAACGCCCCCGCAAAGACCGAAGAGTTTGCCTCCATCATCCCGGCTGGCGTTTTTGCCGAGACGGTGTTGAGTGTCACCCACTACACGGATCGGCTGTTCCGCTTCACCATGACGCGGCCACAGGGCTTCCGCTTCCGCTCCGGCGAATTCGCGATGATCGGGCTGATGGTCGAGGGCAAGCCGATCTACCGCGCCTATTCGATCGCAAGCCCCGCCTGGGCCGACGAACTGGAGTTCTTCTCCATCAAGGTGCCGGACGGACCGCTGACCTCGCATCTGCAGGCAATCAAGCCAGGCGACCAGGTTTTGATGCGCAAGAAGCCGACGGGAACGCTGGTGCTCGATGCGCTGACTCCCGGAAAACGGCTCTATATGTTCTCGACCGGAACCGGCGTGGCGCCCTTTGCGAGCCTCATCCGTGATCCGGAAACCTACGAGAAGTTCGACGAGGTCATTCTGACCCACACCTGCCGCGAAGTTGCCGAACTGAAATATGGCTTCGATCTCGTCCACGAGATCCAGCACGACGAGTTGCTGCACGAGATTGTCGGCAGCAAGCTTCGGCACTACCCGACTGTCACCCGCGAACACTACGACTATCGTGGTCGCATCACAGACCTGATGTCCTCCGGCAAGCTCTACACTGATCTCGGCGTTCCAGTGCTCGATCCCGCCATCGACCGCGGCATGATCTGCGGTTCGTCGGCCATGCTCAAGGAAACCAAGGAACTGCTTGAAAGGGCCGGCCTCAACGAAGGCTCCAACAACAAGCCAGGCGAATTCGTCATCGAGCGCGCCTTCGTCGGCTGATCTGTTTGCTGGTTTAGTTTAAGGAGGCGGCCCCATCCTTGGAGCCGCCTTTTTCACGCGCTGAGATAGTCGATCAGCGCTGCCATTGCGGGCGCGGCCTCTTCTGGCTTTCCCTGATGGATCGCGCGGATGACGCGAACATGCAACGAGATCGATCGGTCCATCCTGTCCGGTGAGGCTGTCGAAAACCAGAGCCTGCGCGAATGTGTCTGCACGGGACCAAGCGCTGCGGTGATGAACGCGTTGGGACAAGCCTCTTCGAGGACCTCGTCGAAAGTCTTGTCGGCGATAAAGAAACGCGAGAGGTCGCCCGATATAGCGCATTCCGACATCAGGCGCGCGCATTCGATCAACGCCGCCCGTTGCTCCGCGCTCGCATGCTCTGCCGCCAATGCGGCGGCGAGGGGCTCGAGCTCGCGGCGCACCTGCATGACATGGGCATGATCCTCAGGGCCAATCTCTGCAATCTGCAGGCCGACACGAGGACGAACGGCAATCAGGCCCTGCCAGGCGAGCTTCTGGATGGCCTCGCGAACCGGCGTACGCCCGTGACCGGCGAGCTCTATCAGCTGTTTCTCCGTGACCAGTGCGCCTGGCTTTAGCGCCAGCGTCACAATCAAATGTTCCAGGGCGAGATAGGCGAGGTGGCTTTGCGAATTGTGCATTTTGGCGATTCTGATGAGCTCTGATATATCAGATATTGACATGTCGCATTCGCGATGGCAAGGTGCTGTGATATATCAGATAAAAGGAGCGGTGATATGTGGCGTGGTGTTTTCCCGGCTGTTACGACGAAGTTCACTGAAAGCGGCGACCTCGACTTTGCCGAAATGGAGCGGTGCTTTGGTCTCCAGATCGATGCCGGCGTCGACGGCATGATCGTATGCGGTTCCCTCGGCGAGAACATGACGCTTGAGGCGGACGAGAAAATCGAAATCCTGAAACTGGCGCGCTCGGTCGCGGGCGTCCGCCCCGTGCTGATGACCATCTGCGAAAGCTCGACCAGGCGGGGTGCTGCGGCCGCCAAGGCAGCCGCGAAGGCCGGAGCGGATGGCTTCATGGTCCTGCCCGGAGTGCCGTACAAGTCCGATCCGCGAGAGACCCTGACCCATGTTCAGGCCGTCGCTGCTGCCGGCGGATTGCCGATTATGGTCTACAACAACCCGATCGCCTATGGCGTCGATGTTACCATCGCGATGTTCGAGGAACTGGCGAAGAACGATCTCGTTGTGGCGATGAAGGAATCGACCGACGACATCCGCCGCATCACCGACGTCTTCAACGCCTTCGGCGATCGTTTCGATGTTTTCACGGGCGTTGACAACCTCGCCTTCGAAAGCCTTGTGATGGGTGCGCATGGATGGGTGGCCGGACTGGTGGTTGCCTTCCCGAAGGAGACGGTTGCGATCTATAAGCTGGTCCTGGCCGGTCGTCTGGAAGAGGCGCGGGCGATCTACCGCTGGTTCCGGCCGTTGCTCGACCTCGATGTCTCGACGTTCCTGGTGCAGAACATCAAGCTTGCGGAAGTCTATGCCATCGGCTCGAACGATCGGGTCCGCGGCCCGCGTCTTCCGCTTACCGGCGAAACGCGCATCAAGGTCGCCGCTGTCATCGAAAAGGCGCTCGCCAGCCGCCCGGAATTGCCGAAACTCTAAATAGAAAGAAGGCCGGCTAAGTCGTCGAACTTGTCGGCCTTCGATTGGCGTTGATATTTCAGACAAGCTATCTGCGGATCAACCGTCCGAGTGCAATCAGAATGCAGGCGCCAATAAAGCCCGCAATCAGATAGGCGGTCCAGCCGGTACCAAGGCTGAGATGCAGTGCCCCAAGAATGAAGTTGGCGACAATCGCGCCAACGATGCCGAGAATGATGTTCATGAATATGCCAGTGTTGCTGCGCATAAACATTTCAGCGAGCCAGCCGGCGAGACCGCCGATGATGATGGCCGCGATCCAGCCCACTTGAGCGTCCTGCATTAAAAGTACTCCCCATTCGTCCCAGAGACTGTGCCATAATACACATATCCGTCCCAAAGTTCCATTGTACGGAAAAGAATTGCGCGCTGCTCGATATCACCGTCGATGGCGGAGAGAGGAGTCTCCAACGCTACTTTCGATCGCGCGTGCAGGCTCTCAAATCGGCGAGTTGTTGCTTGAAATGGGCGGTAACCTCATCTGTAGTATCGATAAACCGGTTGTTCTCGACAGCGTGGACGCGAATGCGCCCCTGGCGAAGGCACTCAATGTGCTGGAGCAAGAAACGTTCCTGCGATTTGCACCATTCATCGAGTTCCGGATTCCGCATGCTGCCAGCTTTCTCGTCCACACCTTTTCAAAGATATTAGCGTCGAAGTCGAATATCACCGGCAAATATGCGGATAGTATTCCTTTGTCTAGACTTGGAAAGTTGTATAAAAATCGATAAAATGCAAGATGAGCTACTCGTCTCACGTAAGGTGAAGCTCTCGATTGACGCAATATCGTTGGGTATAACTGGCGTGGTGGTCTGTTTTCACAATGACGGAGCGTCGATCCACCCGAATTGCTGGCGATTACGAAGGCGAATCGGGCAAAAGGGAGTTGGTGAGACCGTCGACGATATGCTCTTTGGGTTCAGGCTCGGTGTCGACGGTCTCTGCGCGCGCATCGCATATCTTCAAGAAAGCGCGCTCGTCGTCAATTGTCCTAGTGTTATCTCTTCGGCTTAGTCTTACCGTGCAGTTCGACATCACCCTTGCTCCTGGGTGCGTTCCGCTGCACCGTCTACAGAGACGGCGTAACGAACGTGACTTTGCGCATCTGCCCGCGCCTTGGAAGGCACTACACCCAGGATCAGCTTGCCACCGAGATTGCCAGGGTCCTAAAATGGTCTCGGTTCCATAGGCGGCTATTTCCTTTATCGAAATGCATTTGCAGCTGATGTCATGAGGCGGCACCTGATAGCCGCTCGGCAAATTCGATCGCCTCGATCAGGCTTTGTTCACTGGCTATGCCCTTGCCGGCTATGTCGAAGGCCGTGCCGTGATCGACCGATGTGCGGATGATCGGCAGTCCGAGAGTGATATTCACGCCGGAGAGCGCCGTCCACTCGCCGGTGGAGGAGTCGACCTCGAAACCAAGCAGTTTGACGGGAATGTGCCCCTGGTCGTGATACATGGCGATGGCGGCGTCATATTGCCCGGCCCTGAGCTTTACAAACACGGTATCTCCCGGGACCGGGCCGACGATATCAAGACCATCCGATACCGCCGCCGCTATGGTCGGCGCCGAGATGTCGATGTCCTGACGACCAAACAAGCCACCTTCGCCGGCATGCGGATTGAGGGCGGCGACGGCGATCTTCGGGCGCGCTATACCGAGCCTGCGGAGCGCCTGCTCCGTAAGATCAATCACCAGGCGGAGCCGCTGCGGCGTCAGCCGGTTTGGAACCTGTTCCAGCGCGACATGCGTCGTGACGTGGCTGACGCGCATGGGTCCGTGGGCAAGCATCATGACAGAGCTTTTTGCTCCGGTCAGATGGGCGAGCAGTTCCGTATGGCCGGCATTATGAAACCCTGCCTTGTTCAAGGCCTCCTTGTTCAACGGTGCGGTCACGATACCGCCAATCTTTCCGTCGAGCGCGAGGCGCACGCCTTTCTCGATCGCCTTGAAAGCCATGCGTCCAGCATCGGCCGAGACAATGCCCGGCGCGATGGGTTCTCCTTCCCGGTCGGCCTGCATGAAGCAAAGGTTTGGCCATGCTCCATCCATATCGACCACTGGGATCGACAGGTCGAAACAGAGTTGCTGATCGGCAAGAGCCAAGGACGGGCCGCTGCCAATGATGACGAGCCGCAGATCCCCACATTCGATCCTGGACCTTAGCCGATAGACAGCCTTCAAGATGATCTCGGGCCCAATACCGGCAGGATCGCCCATCGTGATCGCCAGATGACGCTTCATCAATCCAGTTCCGCTTTCATAAGGCCGTTTTCTATCAACAGGTCGCGCCAGAGATGCCGCTCGCCGAACGCGCCCGATTTCGAAACAACCGCGAGACCGTCCCACAGGCCGCCGCGCATGACGGAACGCGGTACGCCCGGTTCGATTTCTCCGATGACGTCCAATGAAGTTGCGCCGAGGGACATGCATACGGAGCGGAGCGTTTCCCCACCGGCAACGATCAATGTCCCGGGTTTCCGCACGCCGCCGACAATATCATCGAAAGCTGAGGCTATACGCGCTGCAGCTTCCTGTCTTCGCAAATCGGTAGGCAATTCGACATCGACCATCGCAACACCGTTGCCCGCCAGTCGATGAGCGAATGCAACAACGTCGCTTTCGCCGCCAACCGTCATCCAATGCGGTCGGCAAGCTTCGAGCTGCGCTCGCATGGCGGCTTGATCGGAGCCGAAGAACCCCAGGATGGGTTTTTCCAGCGCGCGCCGAGGTGTGAAGTGATGGCCGCGCGCCAGCGCCCTTGCCAAACCGCCGGCGCCGCACCACAGAATGGGACCCCGCGCCTGGGAGGCCAGTGACGCAATTTGCATCAGATCGATTTCCGTCGCCGCATCGAAAATCGTTACTCCGTCCTGTAGGCCGTCGGTAATTCTGCCGGATGTTGCAAATCGTCCCTGGGCGCGCAGGTGGGTCGCCAGATCGCCGCCACCGACGTCGCGCCAGGAGCCGTCTTCGGAACGCGCCCATTGCCGTCCATTCAGAGTATGCCTGCCATGATGCGGAAATGCCGGGGCCATGACGCAGTGGCGCCAATGGCCGAGTGCAAAACATGCGGCAAGTTCGGCGGCCCAGGGTCCGCGCAACAGACTATCGACCTTCTTGAAGGCGATATCCGCACCATTGAGAAAAGGACCAAGTGCCGAAGCGCTGGCCGCTCCTTCCGAGGCAGAGCGTTCCCTGGTTCCGCTGTCGATGGCAAGAGATGTGCCGGTGTCGTCGGATAACCCGTTCCATTTGACAGGGATTGGTCCGCATAGCCCAACGAACTCGGCGGCAGAATCCAGTGCACCGGTCAGATCGTCAGCAACAAGTCGAAGAGATGGCATTTGGGATATTCGCTTTCCGTTCGGCAGCGAATGCCGCAATAGGGACTGGAAAAGACGGCATGGCATTTCACCATGTCGGATCGCACTCTTCGAACTTCGTCCATGCTTGTCAATCTGCGCAGGGCGGGAGGATTGTGTTGGTCGAACAAGTAAACGTCATATAGCCGCCGCTTTGAAATCTGGCGCAAGTATAGCGAGTGTTCGCAGCAAGGCGTCGATGCCTCGCAATGGGACTCGATCCATTTCGAGGCCTGCCTATTGAGCATTTTATCAACAAGGCGCCGTCAAGATTGATCTGGAATTGGTACCGCACTACCCCCGGATGAGCCATTTATGGCCTGAGAACAACTTGGCGCACGAGAGATTGAACGAACCGGATCTGCAGATGTGGCGGAAAATTAATCATTTATTTTAAGGTTAAATGTTTATGACTGCCAGGATAGGTTGACTACCCCATAGGTTGTTTGTATACGAACGATGACTGGCTCGTCAGACCCATTGCCCCATCCATGCCCGGTTGCCAAGCAACGGGATTGCGAGCTGGTCGCCTCCCAGGTCCTACTTCTCGTATCATCGCGCCCGACAAATTCGAACCCTTTATGCGCTTATTGTGGAAAAGCGTCATAGCGGGTGGGGTGAGGTCGCAATAATCTTGGCCCGTCAACTGCCTCGTCGCGCAGAGTGCTCCGGGCGAGGTAACGCGGAACTGCGAAGTCCAGATCCTCATTATTTTCAGCTGCTTGTCGTTCGCCGGATCGGCCCTATCTTTCCCTGAATAGGAGCGAAAATATGAACGACCAAGACAAGCCCCGTCCGAAGAATTCACTGGAGGAACGGCGTGAAAGGGAAGCCGCTGTCTCTGCCGCCGCCCTGAAAATGATACGCGACGAGACGCTAGCCCGCGACACAAAGACAACTCGCCTGCGCGAACTCAGGCTTCAAAGAGAAGCGGGTCGCTCCTGAAGGCAGTGCGGCACGGCGCTCAATGGGGGCCCATATAGGTCAGCGACGCCTGCAGCTTGCCACCCTTGCCTATCTGCGACTTTGCAGATCCGCCGACAAATGCAAGGCTCAACACGGCGCCGACCATGCAGATGACAATGATGAACATGATGATCCTCATCCAACCGTTCCTTCAAAGCGATCCGGCACTGCGCGCGCTGCTTCTCTGATGAACGCCATGCGAAACCTGCCGCTCTGACGCCATCATTAGCACGGACCGTACAGTTTGGCAGCAGGAGGATTTCTGTTCATGCCCGAACGATAGTGTCAGGAAGTGGTCAGACTTCTCTCTGGGACTTTCATTGCAGAGGTCCTTGCGAGGGGTGGCCGAATGAGCACATAGGCCAGCCTTCGAAAGAAATCGATCACTCTGAACAGATGGGCCGGCATCCTGCGCCAGATCGGTAATTTGGCGGCAAGATAAGTCTTTCGAGTTCCGATCATCGTTTTTTGCCGCAGGTGGGTAAAGCCGACCAAATCCGCACGTGTGCTATAGATTGACATGTCGATGTCCCAGCCGCGCTCAACGGCGACGTCCCAGGGCAAAGACATGATCCGCAGTTTCGCTATCATTTTTTGTGCGCCGCTGCGCGTGACCAGATAGCAGGCCGTAGATCCTTGCGGGCCAAAAAAACAGCGGCCAAGAACGTCACCTTCCGTGCTTTGAGCAAGCGCTCTGAAACCTTTCCAACGATGGTTTACCAATTTTATCACGTCAGCATCGGGCGCAGCCTCTTTCGCTGCCGCCGCCCGAGCCAGGAACTCCCTGTCCATGAGCACATCGTCTTCGATGATGACCGCTGCGTCCACACCATCGGCAAGCATGCGTTCAAGCGCCAGCACATGACTGCGATAGCATCCGTATTCGCCAGGCAGAATGTGCCTGCCATGACGCCTGAGGAATAGCCGCTCATCGATATCAACCCATTGCTCGTGGGTAAGGAGAGATCCGTCGATACCTTCGACGCGATTGATTTCTATTGAAAATTCGGCACTCTGCCGCCTTATCTCTGCCAGCCTCTCGCTCGCACGATCAATGTTGATAAGGTAAATCGGTAAAATCTGGGGTGACATAATCGCTCTTAAAAACATTGAGCCTAGTACCGTCTTGGCTGCTGTTCTAGGGGTGAAAGCTTCATTTCTATATGTGTATGTGTCGGCACAGTTGCCAGTGCCAAAAGGACGCCTGGGAACAAGGTCCTGTTACTCCAGTCTGCGCCGGAGATGTCCAGAGGAAGTGAGATTTTCTGCTCCACTTCGACGCAACGCCGGCATACGGCCCGGCCCGAGATTGCTGCAGATCGCACGAGAGCCATGACAGCCAAATGGCTATCCTGCCGTACAAATGGGCGTAGACGAATTGCAGGCTCTTCATTTTGTCGATCTCGCTTCACAATGGGCGATCAATTCTGGCTCGATTCTCCGTAGGTTTGCGGGGCTTGATGCTGAGACCTGAAATGGAGCGAGGGAGATGACGGAAACTCGTCCTTTATCGGAAGACGCGCCTTCTGCGAGCGTCAATCAGAACCTCCTCTCCGGTTCGGCTGCCGGCCATCTGGCATTGGTGCCGACCTGGCTTCCCTTGGATGTCGTGCCTGATGCGGGCTACAATTCAGCCGGCAGCGGTGGAGACGGAGTAGCCTACGGCCTCATCAGCAGCACACCCACAGCTGTCTTCATGCCCTCTAACGCTGCAATGGCTGGCCCGTATTCGGAGGCCGATGCCCATCAGGGCAACGACGCCCTGATCAACCAGCATGCGACCGAAATGGCTGGTATCGGCGGCAACGGCGGGGCCGGAAATCTTGCCATGGGCGGCGGCAGCGGCGGCAATCACGCCGGAGTTGGCGGTAATGGCTTTTTCATTGGCGGTATCGTCAGTACCGATGTCGGCGTGTTTGCCCCGGTGAACACGGCCGTTGCTGCTGGTCCAGGCTCGATTGCCCATGCGGATCAGACGAACAACGCGGCATTCCTGCAAGGTGGAACCCAGATGGGCGGCATCGGCGGCTCGGGTGGCGATCACAACGTTGCGGGCGGCGGCGGAGCTGCAAGTCCTGGAACCGCGATCACCTTTACTGGCGACAACTACGCCGGACACGGCGGCGACGGCCATTTCATCGGCAGCATGGTCGATGTAAACGTTGCCATCTTCTCGCCCATCAATATCGCCATAGGTGCTGCTGGCGGCTCCGCGGAAGCCCATCAGACGAACAACGCCATCTTCGATCAGGGCGGGGTGCAGATCGCCGGCATCGGCGGCAACGGCGGCGGCTTCAACATGTCTTCGGATACGATCTTCACAGGGAACCACGCCGGTGGCGGTGGGGGAGACGGCTATTCGAACGGGGCCCTGGTGGATGTCAATCTTGGATATTATCACCCCATCAACATTGCCGTTCCCGCCGGCGGCACGGCCGATGCTGTGCAGATCGACCATGTGCTGACCGATCAACATACGCTGCAGATGGCTGGGCTCGGCGGTCTTGGCGGTGATGGAAATGTCTCGGGCGCTCACTCCGCGCTGGTCGACGACATCCTTCATTCCCTGCACACATAGGGCGGCCCCTCCAAGATCTTCCTTCCAAAAATTGCATGGTCCTGGACCGGGCGGCCCTGGGAACGCGCGCAGGGGCGACCGTCATCCATCCTCATCGAGCGGTCGGCTGGCCGATGGAGTTTGCCGATCGTGCTCCTGCAACGCCGTGCTGATACACTCTCGCGCACTGCAAAGGACGACATCCACACCCCCATGCATACCCCGCCCAAAGGAGCGTCCCCCGAATATCTAGCTATCTCATGGGCTGGTTCACGAGCACTCTTCCAGGGCGGTTATTTTGCCTGGCTGATGAGATGCTGGGTACCGGGCCGTCGGAGGAACACGGACTGAACTAGGTAGGGGAGTAACGCAATGCCTATTCCGCAAATATCTGACACGATCCATCTCAGCAATCCGGCAGCGGGCGACGCCAATGCCGGCAATGGCGGGGATGGCTACAGCTACGGAGATATCCACTACAATCCGGTTGCATATGTTGCCGACACGCAAGCTGTTGAAGGCGCATCGACCGAAATCCACAACGGTGATCACCTTTCGCAATTGGCCAGTTGGGACGCTGGGGGCGGTGGAGCTGGTGGCTTCTCTCAGGCAAATGGCTTCCTGGCATCCGTGACGAATACGGGCGCTGGCGGCGCTGGTGGAGACGCCACATCCAACGGTAGCCTGGGCTCGTCAAGCGGCGGTGACACCGCAGCCGTTGCAGCGGCTACGACGGCCACCCAATACACCCAGCTCGTTGCCGATCAGCATGCAACCATTCTTGCCGGCGTCGGCGGCAATGGCGGCAGTGGCAACCTCGCACAGGGCGGCGACATCTCAGCGGCTGTGGTCCACACGGATCCCACGACCACGAATATCTCAAATGCCCTCGACCATTTCTCGGTCGACTTCGGCCATATCGATCTCAGCCACATAGGCTCCTGAGTTCAGGCTCCGAAGATCGCCGGTACCCGCCGGCGATCTTCAAATCTTGCATGGTTTGATCAAGCATTTCCCATATCGCTATCGCGAGCACCGAGATTTGATAATGACAACAAGTCTCACACAATCCCCGCTCCCGCCGACGCATTTGGTCGCGGCCCTCAGGGCTTGCTCCGGAGCCTTCGGCTTGGTCTTTCTTTATAGCTGCGGCTACAATCTCTTTCTTCTCGCCCCGTCAATCTATCTCCTGCAGATCTATGACCGCGTCCTGTCGAGCCGCAGTGCCGACACGCTGTTGATGCTGACGCTCATCGTTGCCGTGGCAGTGGTCGTTGGCTCAATGTTGGATATCGTCCGCAGGGCGGCCCTTTCCCGCATTGGCAGCTGGCTGGATCATCGGTTGCGGCCAGTCGTGCTGACTGCGTCGTTCGAATATGCGGCAAGCACCGACAAGGGCGCGGCTGCCGAGTGCTATAGGGACCTTGCAACACTCAGGCAATTTCTGGACTCGCCGGCAAGCTCCCTCCTATTCGACGTTCCCTGGGCGCCGGCATTCCTACTCCTGCTCTTTATGGTCCACCCGTTGCTCGGGGTTATCGGTCTTCTGAGCGCGGTCGCGTTGCTATTGCTCGCGCTCCTGACGGAGCTGGCGACACGCCAACCGCTGGCGCATGCAAATTTTGCCCTTTCTAGGAGCTACCTGCGCTTTGGAATGGCGCTGAAATATATCCAGGTGATCCGTGCTATGGGCATGCAGGACGGTGCCGCGCAGATTGTCTACCGCGAAGCGGAAGTGGCAAGGAAGGCGCAGGATATCGCAATGCATCGGACGGAGATCATTCTAGGATTCTCCAAATCCGTCCGAACACTGACGCAGATCTTGATGATGGGAGCAGCCACGTGGCTGGTGCTGGAGGATAATAGCAGCCCCGGAATCATCTTCGTCGCCAGCTTGTTGATCGGTCGCGGGCTTGCGCCGGTCGAAGGCGCCATAGGCGCCTGGCGTTCATTTGCCTATACACGCAAGGCCTTCAATCGCCTCAATGACATGTTGATCGCCGTCGCCTCGCAAGATGAGGCGAGGATGGTGCCGGTGCCGGAGCGGAGCGGTCTCATTCTCGACAATGTCGGCTACACATTGCCCCTGGCGGATCGCCAGATATTGAAAGGCGTCTCGCTGCGGCTGGCTCCGGGCGATTGCGTAGCGCTCATCGGCCCATCGGGCTCGGGCAAGTCGACGCTCGGCCGGATCATCGCTGGAGTGATGCAGGCGACAAGCGGCTGCGCGCTCCTTGGCGGCGTAGATATATCCGCGTTGCGTCTCTGTGGAGGCACGCGCCACGTCGGCTATCTGCCGCAGGATATCGAACTCTTCGGGGGAGCCATCAAGGATGTCATCGGAAGGCTAGATGGCGCGGACCCCGGCAAGGCAATCGAAGCGGCGAAACTCGTCGGGTTGCACGAGACGATCATGCGGCTGCCGCAGGGCTACGAGACCGATATAGGCGAGGGCGGCGGCCTGCTGCTTCGCGCCCAGCGCCAGCAGCTTGGTCTTGCAAGGGCGGCCTATGGAAGCCCGGCCCTGGTGGTGCTGGACGACCCGAATTCGAGCCTCGACTATGACGGCGAATGCATGTTGTTCAGGGCAATCGAACGCATGAAATCCAGGCAGATGATGGTCGTCATCATTACGCATCGGATGGGCGTTCTACCTGTTACGAACAAGATCGCCATCATGCGAAACGGCACTGTCGCTGCCTTTGGAGACAGCGAGCGGATCTACGAGACTTTTCTTCAAGCACCGTCGCCAACGGGAACATAGGAGGCAAAGACCACGCCATGAGCCTTGTTCCTCTCACTACCCTCCCGGTCAAACTCGGCAGCTCCGCCGGTGTGAAGCAGTGGTTTGCTCAAAGGTCGGACGCAGCCAGGCGATTCCTGACCTATTGGCCGGTGGACGAAACGGTTCGCTCGGGATTGGCTGCGGCCTCACCGATGCCGAGGCTTCGCGGGGTCGCGCGGACAGGCAACCTCCTGATGTGCGTCTTCATCGGCGGTTTCGGCATCTGGTCGATATTTGCGCCGTTGAAGAGCGCGGCGGTAGCATCGGGCCTGGTCGAGCCGGAATTCGGGCGCAAGACCATCCAGCATCTCGAGGGAGGGATTGTCCGGCGGATCCTTGTCAAGAATGGTGACGCCGTAACTTCGGGGCAGATTCTGATCGAACTCGACGACACCAAGTCACGCTCGGAACGCGACAGTTTGCAGGGCCAGCTCTGGGACCTTGAGGGACGGCATGCGCGTATGGTGGCCGAGCAGGAGGGTGCTGATGAGATCACCTATCCTGCGGATATCCAGGCGCTGATACATACCAGTTCGTCGGTGAGAGCCATTCTGATCGGACAACACAGGATATTCGAAACCCGTCGCCAGGTCATGCAGTCCAATATTGAAATCTCACACGAGAGAATGGCGCAGGTTCAGCAGGAAATCATCGGGCTGGGCGCACAGAAGGCGGCATTGGCTGCCAGGGCCGAGATCTCCCGCCAGCAGCTCGAGTCCTCGACTGCATTGGCTGCGAAAGGCGCGGAAAGAAAGACCAGGCTTCAAGATCTCGGTCGCGAAAAGGCCGATCTCGACGGGCAATACGGGGAAGTTGAAGCACAGATTTCCCGCGCCTACCAGGTCATCAACGAAACCCAGGCCTCCCTTGTGAAGCTTCAAAGCGATCGCCTGAACGAAGTGGCGGAGGGCCTGCGCGACGCGGAGGGCCAGATCCTGCAGCTGCGCGAGCGGTTGGCGGCGATCGACGACCAGCTTTCCAGGACCGAGATCCGCGCCCCGGAAGCCGGCGTCATCATGGACCTTCACATTCATACGCTCGGCGGCGTGATTGGCGCAGGCGAGCCGCTGGTCGATCTGGTGCCCAGCGCAGGCCGCCTGATCGTCACTGCGCATGTCCGGCCCGAAGACATTCATCTCGTTCATTCGGGGCTTGCGGCGCAGGTTCATCTCCTCCCGTACAATCAACGCCGGGTCCCGCTTCTCAAGGGCACGGTGGAATACGTCTCAGCCGATCGGTTGGTCGACAAGCAAACCGGCCAATCCTATTATGAGGCAACGATCCGGGTGACGGATGAGCGCTTGGCAAAAATGAGCGATGTCCAGCTGCTCCCCGGCATGCCGGCACAGACACTGATCGAGACAGGCGAGAGCAGCGTTGCGTTCTACGCGGTCAGACCTCTATTCGACAGTTTCCACAGAGCGTTCCGCGAGGACTAGAGCGGCGTTTCCGAACTGTGCGGTTCGGGCACGCCATCGGATTAAGGTATTTGCCACGCATCATTGTCCGTCTTAGTGGATGGGCGCGCGGCAAAAGCAAAACGGGAGCCGATGCCCGGTGCGCGACGCAACTATGGTTTGACGCTTTATTCCTTCCTGCTGTGCTCAAACTTCAGGTTTGAATTCGTCTAGGGAACGCGGTGATGGGCAAACGAAAATTCAACGATGAGGAAATCACCGGCATTCTGAAGGAACATCAGGGTGGCGTGACGGTGGCCGATGTCTGCCATCGACATGGGATCAGCGAGCCGACGTTCTACCGGTGGCAATCCATGCAATTCAGCAATGTCGGCTTCGAAGTCAAAAGGCTCAGGGCTCTCGAGCAGGAGAACCAGAAGCTGAAGAAGCTCCTGGCCGCAGCCATGCTTGCAGCGGCAACGCTTAGCGAGATGCTTGAGAAAACGTCGAACGGCCGTGCTTAGCCGGCGGAGCACTTAGCCTACTGGGCGCTGATATCATGCCCATTGCCATTTGACGGATTATAGCCCAACCGAGCGACCACTTCAGTGCGGTTTTGAACCTGCAATTTGCGCATGATGTGCTGCAGATGCATTTTCACCGTATGCCCCGACAAATTGAGCTTCCCCGCTATGACCTTGTTTGAGCAGCCGCACTGCAGCTCCGCGAGCACATCCGCCTCGCGAGGGGTGAAGTCGGCGATCGACAAGTAATTCGTGCGGGCAGTGATGATCTTCTGGCTCTCGTCTTCGCTTCTTACGGGCTTGATTTGCCGGATGCCGAGTGCATCCATTGGGTGAGGGCAGAATATCCCTCCAGCGAGCACGAGCCGCAAGCCGGCAAGGGCGATTTCGATGGGGAGTGAGGTCGTGAAGAAACCTCGAATGCCTATGTTGAGCGCCTGGGATGCCATCAAGACATCCTCGGTGTTTGAAAGCAGAGCGATAGGTGCTTCCGGAAACCGCTCCTTGATCGCCGAGAGATCGTCGAGCAGGCTGAGGCTTTTCACATTCCTGCCGGCCAGATCAATCGTAATCAACCGTACGTCCATGCCAAGAGCTCTATCGAGACTCTCGATTGAGATCATGTCGATGAAATTCCAACCAAGGAGCTCGTGCTCCAGAAGTCTTACGATGGCCGTACGGGCAAGCGTATGAGGCTCGACAACAATCACAGTCGGAGCATTTCGTCCGGTACGGCGCTTCATTGCTGAAGTGATAGACACGTCCCGTTCCCCCCAGGATTTCTACAATCCGTTTGGAGGCGCATATTATTACCATTCTTGTTTCATGTCATGATAAAATGGGGATTAATCCCACCCATGCGTTGCATACGTAGCCGCATAATTCTCGCGGCTTGACATTTGCTGCCTTTGAAAAGATTGCGCTTTTTTGAATAATTAAGAAAATGTTAACCTCAACCATAGCGAAAGAGGATGAGCGGCTTCCATCATCGCGTTCCAATGCCGCCGGTCCGGTTGATTGGTCGTGAAGACCTCTTGATAGGTTCCTTGGCCTCACCGTAGCATCGATAAATGCGAGACCCGCCAGGTGGTGACGGCATCGCTCCCGACCCTGTTCGATTGTTCGGCATCCGATGGAACCGCTTGTCCGCCGAGGCGTTTTCATAGCTGCTATCGGGCACGGCCGGCATCCCGCCGGCAACCCCGGAATAGGAGAGAAATCATGAGAAAGCTGTTTATGACGATCGGCTTGTTGGCAGCGACAGCCTTGACCGCTGCTGCCGCTGAACCGGCAAAAATGGTCGACACCAAGATGGGCAAGGCCATGGCCACCCAGAAGGGCATGACGCTCTATACGTTCGACAAGGACGACAAGGACAAATCGAATTGCGATACGAGTTGCCTGAAGAAATGGCCGGCTTTCCATGCCGCTGCCAAGGCGAAGGCGGAAGGTAGCTGGACTGTGGTCAAGGCTGCCGACGGCAAGGAAATGTGGGCCTACGAAGGCAAGCCGCTATATACGTTTGCCGGCGATAGGAAAGCCGGTGACATGAATGGCGACGGCGTTGGCGGCGTTTGGCACATGGCCAAATAGTCTCGCCAGAGTGGAAAGGAGGGCGAGGTTTGGTGCGCCCTCCGGTCGATAGCACCATGTTCTATTCGGCATGTGTAGGCATGACGGCGGTAGAGCACCACAGCCAGTCGATGCGAGCGCGCAGCACATATTAGCGAATGATTGCTTTCATTCCGAGAACGGTTCAAGCTCCCACTGTTAGTCGGATATCACGCATCCAACCATCTAGCGGAGGAAATAATCATGCGATTTGTTGCTATGTTCACGGCTTCGGCCATTGCCGCTCTCGTCAGTGCGAGTGCAATGGCGCAAACAGCGACCGCACCTGCGGCCACGACCGCCCCTGCGGCTACGACAACACCGATGGCCACGACGAAACCGATGGCGACCACGAAATCGACCACCGGGGCCATGGCCAAGCCAAAGGCAATGGCGCCCGCGCAGTCAGCCGTGTCGAAAGAATGTTCGGCGCAGGCTGACGCGAAGGGGCTCCATGGAAAGGAACGCTCCAAGTTCCGCAGTGAATGCAAGAAGAAGGGCGGCAAGGTATAAGCCGACAGGAGATAATCGGCGGCGTGGATCGCCTGCGCCGCTGACCTCAACCTGCGAGGATTTCCCTCACTCCCCAGTGTTCGCCGCACCGCAAAGAAAAAGGCCGGGACGCTACCGTTCCGACCTTCCTCGATCTGCCTCAAACACCGCTGCCAGTACATCCGTGGTCAACGCTGGAGACAAATTCAATAGCAATATCATGACACAGAACGGCGCCATTTCAAGTGGAATTGACGTGGTGTTTTAATTGGATTTTTTTGTCACACTGCTTTGCTGGAAGTGTTCGACTGCACCATCGATTTGAACCCAATCATGTTTCGACTGCTCGAAAACCGATCTGACCGGGGCAGGGTATTTGGGGTCCGTCAGCGCGCCGACCGCCACGCCAATCAGTAAGGGCAAGTTGTCGGCGATCCAATAGACCGTTGAACCGCAGTTTGGACAAAAATACGTGTGGACCTTCCCACCGCTCGCTGCATCGCGGGCAAACTCTTTCGCAGTTCCAGAAATTGCGACGGCGTCGACCGGATAAAAGGCACCTACGCCAAATGGCGCACCCGTTCTCCGTTGGCAGGCCAGGCAATGACAGGCGACAACCAACTTTGATGGTCCCAGAAGCGTCAATGTGAGAGCGCCGCAACTGCATCGGGCGTCGGTCATTGGAAAACCTCCTTTTTGTGAAGCGAGATCGTGTTGGGGTTCCAAGCTGAGACCCTGGCGGAATTGACCTGGGTTTCAGCGGTGAGGCCGGACCCGCGGTAGTGTGGGATATGGAAGTTGTCTGCAGCCGTCTTGCCAACGCAGTGCAGGCGGGACTTTATCATCGGCAACTGGCTGAAACGACAAAGCTTGTGGTGAGCGCGTCGGGGTTCGAACCCGAGACCTACTGATTAAAAGTCAGTTGCTCTACCGGCTGAGCTACGCGCTCCCTCGTGCGCGGGTGAAATGCACCCCGGCTGGAAGTGCGCGGAACATATGCAGACACCCCATTCGGGTCAACCCAGAAAATCGCCGAAATGTGGTCGCCATCAGGATTTCTTGGCCATTTCCAGGAATGACCGTCCTGCGAAAAGGTGATTGCCGCGCAAAAAGGTGATTGGCGTTCTAGCCACCCTGAAGATAGGAAGACAGGTCATTGCTTTAGCCGGAGTTCTTCGTGTCCATTGCCGATATCTCGTTCCTGAGTGCCTTGCTGGCGGGCGCGCTCTCCTTCCTTTCGCCTTGCGTATTGCCGCTTGTGCCGCCCTATCTCTGCTACATGGCTGGAATTTCAGTCGAGCAATTCCGTGGCGGCGAGGCGGTAGCGACAACGGGGCCAAACATCCGCGGCGGGGTGTTGTTTTCGGCGGTGTTCTTCACGCTCGGCTTTGCCACGGTCTTTGTCGCGCTCGGAGCCGGCGCGTCGTCGATCGGCCTACTTCTTCGCCAGCATCTCGATCTTCTGGCCAAAATCGGCGGCCTCATCATCATCGCCATGGGCTTGAATTTTCTCGGTGTCTTTCGGCTTGGCATACTCTCCCGCGAGGCTCGTTTTCGAGGCGGCGGCAAGCCGGCGACGCTGACCGGCGCCTATGTCATGGGCCTTGCCTTCGCGTTCGGCTGGACCCCCTGCATCGGCCCTGTTCTCGGCGCGATCCTCGCCGTTGCCGCTACGCGAGAGACGGTCGGGGCAGGCGCAGGGTTGCTTGCCGTCTATTCGCTGGGACTTGCCGTGCCATTCTGGATCGCCGCCGGCTTTTCCGGCGCCTTCATGCGATTTCTCGGCCGGTTCCGCAGGCATCTCGGCATGGTCGAAAAAGTCATGGGCGCGTTCCTCGTCGCAACCGGCCTTGCCTTCATGTTCGGCTTCGTCAGCGATGTGGCAATCTGGTTTCAGCAGAGCTTTCCGATCCTGATGCGGATCGGCTAGGTGAACGGGAGCTACCGGCGCAGCTTTTCGGTGAAGATCGACGGCCTGATCTTGAAGCCGCGGCCTGGTTCGATGCCTTCTCGCATGACGATGTTGCGCAACGGTGGAAGTGCGGAAAGGACGTGCAATCCGGCCGCCCGCAGCATCTGCACCGGCAGGAAATCGGACAACAGCGATCGGTTGAGCAGGTCGACGCTGGCGGTGCGACTGAGGATATCGATGCGGCGCTTGCGATCAAACCTATCGCCGGCGGAGGCTTCGATCGGTTGCTGCGGACGGTCGCCAAGGATGTCGGCCAGGCTGATGATGTCGCGAAGGCTAAGGTTCAGGCCCTGGGCTCCGATCGGCGGAAACACGTGAGCGGCTTCGCCAATCAGCGCCGCGCGGCCTTTGCCGAAGCGCCGGGCCGTCATGCCGGAGAGCTGCCAGACCTGAACGCCCTCTTCGACGGTCACTTTTCCAAGCATGGATTGCATCCGATCCTCAACGAGCCGGCTAAGCTCCTCAAGCGATTTTGCAGCGTTCGCTGTTGCCTCATCCAGCTTCTGCACCCAGACAAGGCTGGAGCGATTTCCGGGCAGGGGAACCTGCGTGAATGGTCCGCTCTCCGTATGAAATTCCGTTGAGACGTTCTGATGCGCCAGGGCATGTGCAAAGTTCAGCACCATTGCCGATTGTGGGTAGGACCAGGTCTTGACGCCGATCCCGGCGCTTTCGCGCACCATGGAATGGCGCCCGTCCGACCCCACGACGAACGTCGATTCGATCGTCTCGCCATTGTCCAGTGCTATGCTCACGCCGCGGTCGCTGATATCGACAGCGGTCGCTACCGCATCGATCCGGGTGATGTTTCCCTCGCTGTGCGTGGCATCATTCAGCGCTGCGATCAGTATGGTATTCGGCATGTTGTAGCCGAACGCCTCAAGGCCGATTTCCGCGGCGCGGAAGGCGACGGTCGGGGCACGCAGCAGCCGCTTTGTGCCATCGATGATCTGCATGGTCGACAGGGCAGATGCGTTTGGGGATATCCTGTCCCAGATGGCTAGACGCTCGAGAAAACGAATGGATTGGTCCATCAGCGCCGTGGTTCGGCCGTCCGGCTTTGACCACGAAGGTGCCACAAGTGCGACATGGCGACCGGCTCGCGCTATCGCGACCGCTGCGATCATGCCCGCCAGCCCACCGCCGACGACGGTCACATCCACCTGTTTCATGCCACTATCCTGTTCTCGTCTCTCTCGAAACTAGTCGCTTCGCCTGTTGAAATCCATGGGATGAAACAGCACAGACGATGAAAATGACGGAAACAGGGATTACCGTGCCGGAGAATTTGTGCTTTTGCGCTGGCAGCGCCCGACAAAGGGTGCATATTAAAAGAAAACAATTGCCTGCCGGGGTGGGAGGCACAAAGGGTGGCGACACGGGGACGCATGAAAATCTTCAAATATAGGCGCGTGCCATATGCGGAAATCCGCGCCTTTTCCGTGCATATATTGACCGCTTCGGGTTCGTTTCTCGCCTTCCTTGGCGTGGTCGCTGCGGCTGAACATCGCTTTGTGGATATGTTCTGGTGGCTTGGCCTTGCACTTCTCGTTGATGGGATAGACGGGCCGATTGCCCGCAAGGTCCGCGTCAAGGAGGTGTTACCCAACTGGTCGGGTGATACGCTCGACAACATCATCGACTACGTGACTTACGTCCTGCTTCCGGCCTTCGCGCTCTATCAGAGCGGGATGATCGGAGAGCCCTGGTCGTTTGCCGCAGCTGGAATGATCGTCGTCTCCAGCGCCATCTATTATGCCGATACCGGCATGAAGACCGAGGAGTATTTCTTTTCCGGCTTCCCCGTCGTCTGGAACATGATCGTCTTCACGCTCTTCGTCATTCAGGCGAGCGGACCGACCGCGTTGATTGTCGTCGGCATCTCGGTGGTGCTCACCTTCCTGCCGATCAATTTTCTGCATCCGGTCAGGGTGAAACGGTTCCGGCCGCTCAATCTCGGGGTATTCTTGTTGTGGTCCGCACTCGGTATTTATTCACTGCTGATGAATTTCGTCATGCCCGGTTGGGCGCTGTACCTCTTTGTGGCCAGTGGCATCTATCTCTATGTCATCGGCGCCGTGCTGCAGTTCTTTCCAGCGCTTGGTCGGCATAGCGGTTAGGCCGGAAGCAAGCGATGAGGCGACGAAATAATTTGCTGTTGTGCAAAGCAGCAAAGTCGGTATCAATATCCACAATTATCAATCCGTACTATTCGGGTTGGGAAAACAACAAAAGAGTGGAACGAGACTGCTGATTCCTTAAAGATATCAAAGAGACAGGGCAGCAGGGAGAAATGAGGGGAACGTGTCGTCATCCGATGTACCGGCAGCCGGTGCGTTATTGTCGGTCCGCAGGCTGACGAAGCTCTTTGGTAGCTTTGCTGCCTGCAACGAAATCGATCTTGAGATAAGACCTGGCGAAATTCATGCGCTGCTCGGTGAAAACGGCGCAGGCAAGTCGACACTGGTGAAGATGCTGTTCGGCGTTCTGGAGCCGACTGGCGGCGAGATCGTCTGGCAGGGTCATAGGGTCGCTGTCGGTTCGCCCAGTGGAGCCCGCAAGCTAGGCATCGGCATGGTGTTCCAGCATTTCTCGCTGTTTGAGGCCCTGACCGTTGCGGAGAACATTGCGCTTTCACTGGACGATAGCGTTTCGATCGGTAAGATCTCGGAGGAAGCGGCGGCACTGTCGCACGCCTATGGCCTTCCGCTCGACCCGAATGCCCATGTCGCGGACTTGTCTGTCGGCGAGCGCCAGCGCATCGAGATTGTTCGGGCGCTGCTGCAAAACCCGAAGCTTATCATTCTCGATGAACCGACCTCAGTGTTGACGCCGCAGGAAGCAGACCGGCTTTTCGAGACCTTGTTCAAGCTGCGAGCCGAGGGCCGTTCGGTCCTCTATATCAGTCATCGCCTGGAAGAAGTGCAGCGCATCTGCGACCGCGCCACCGTACTCCGGCACGGGCGCGTCACCGGCGCCTGCGATCCAAGCAAGGAAACGACGGGTTCGCTGGCGCGGATGATGGTTGGCAGCGATGTTGCAAGCGTCGTCCATGAGGGGCTCGGCGCTAAGGGCGATGTCCAGCTGGAAGTCGCCGGCCTTTCGGTTGCAGCGCGGACACCCTTCGCCATGCCGCTCAAGGACGTGTCGCTTCGCGTCCGTGCCGGCGAGATACTGGCGATCGCCGGTGTTGCCGGCAATGGGCAGGGCGAGCTGTTCGACGCAATATCGGGCGAATATCCGCTTACTGCCGATGATCTGATTTCCATCCGAGGAAAGGCGGTCGGCACAGATGGCATTGATGCGCGCCGGCTGCTTGGCGCCGGCTTCGTGCCGGAAGAGCGCCATGGCCACGCTGCCGTCACCAGCCTGAAGCTGTCGGAAAACCTGATGCTAGCCCGCAGCCAGTCGGATAGCAGGGCGTTTCTCGGTGGCGGCTTTCTACACGTCATTCGCCGCGGTGCCATCCGGCAGGCGACAAAGCGGATTTGCGAGGCGATGGATGTGAGAAAGAGCGGCGAGGACCCGTCGGCAGGATCGCTGTCCGGCGGAAATTTGCAGAAATTCATTGTCGGTCGCGAGCTCGACCGGCAGCCGGCTGTGCTGGTGGTCAATCAGCCGACCTGGGGCGTAGATGCCGGCGCTGCAAGCCGCATCCGCCAGGCGCTGGTTGACCTTGCTCGCAGCGGCTCGGCGGTGCTCGTCATCAGCCAGGATCTCGACGAAATCTTCGAGGTTGCGACCGACATCGCCGTCATCTCGGAAGGGCGACTGTCTGCATCCTATCCGGCTGATGCAATGACGCGCGAAAAGATCGGCTTGCTCATGGGCGGCACGCATGGCGCAAGAACGGAGCCGGAGCCTGCTCATGCGCATTGAACTCGAAAAGCGTCCTCAGCTTTCTCAATTGTATGGTTTGCTGTCACCGCTTTTGGCACTGTTGCTGACGTTGATTGCGGGCGCCATCATGTTCCTGTTGCTCGGCAAGGACCCGTTGGGATCGCTTGACGCGTTGCTGGTAGAACCGCTTCTCGATCCGTGGTCGCTGAACGAACTGGCAAAGAAGGCGGCGCCGCTGATCCTGATTGGCGTGGGCCTGGCCGTTTGCTATCGCTCAAACAACTGGAATATCGGGGCGGAAGGTCAGTATAGCATCGGCGCCATCCTTGGTTCGGCGATCCCCGTTTATTTCTACGACTGGCAGTCGCCCCTCGTTCTGCCGCTAATGCTCGTCCTTGGAGCCCTCGGCGGAGCGCTTTACGCCAGTATCCCGGCGCTCTTAAAGACCCATTTCAATACCAACGAAATCCTGACGAGCCTGATGCTGACCTATATCGCCCAGCTCTTCCTCGATTGGCTGACGCGTGGGCCGTGGCGAAATCCGGATGGCCACGGTTTCTATGGCACGCGCGACTTTTCACCGGATCAGGTTCTGCCGGCGATATGGGACGATGTCATTACCGCGCATTGGGGCTTCGTCTTCGCGATCATCGTCGCGGTACTAATGTGGTTCATGATGCGCTATACGCTGAAGGGCTTCGAGGTCGTCGTGCTGGGGCAATCGGACCGGGCAGGGCGGTTTGCCGGCTTTTCGGCCAAGAAGATGGTCTGGTTCGGCTTCCTGCTTTCGGGTGCACTTGCCGGTCTTGGCGGCATCTCCGAAGTATCCGGTTCCATCGGCCATCTGCAGCCCGATATTTCGCCGAGTTATGGCTTTACGGCGATTATCGTCGCCTTCCTCGGCCGGCTGAACCCTCTCGGCATCATCGCGTCGGGGCTCGTACTGGCGCTCACCTATATCGGTGGAGAGGCGGCGCAGCTGTCTATCGGCATTTCCGACAAGGTCACGCGCGTTTTCCAAGGACTGCTTCTCTTTTTCGTGCTCTCCTGCGACACGCTGATCTACTACAAGATCCGTATTGTCTGGGCGCGTTCGCGAACCCACGTCGAGGCGGCATCATGAGCTTTTTCGAAGCCGTCATTCTGACGATCATCACCGCATCGACGCCTCTGGTCATCGCCGCGCTCGGTGAATTGGTCACCGAGCGCGCCGGCGTGCTCAATCTGGGCGTCGAGGGAATGATGATCATCGGCTCGGTCGGCGCCTTTGTCGCGGCCCAGGTCAGCGGCTCGGCCTATGTCGGCCTGGCGGCTGGCATTGCCGGCGGCGCCGTCTTCTCGTTGCTTTTCGCATTTCTGACGCTAACGCTTGTTGCCAACCAGGTGGCGACGGGCCTGGCCCTGACGATCATCGGGCTTGGAGCGTCGGGCATGATCGGCGAGGCCTATGTCGGCGTTCCCGGCATACGGCTGTTGCCGATCGAAATCCCCATGCTGTCGCAAATACCCTATGTCGGGACCGCGCTGTTTAAGCAGGACATCGTCTTCTACCTATCGATCGTCCTGGTGATAGCGGTCAATTGGTTCCTGTTCCGCAGTCGGGCGGGCCTGAAGATACGCGCAATCGGTGACAATCATGATTCCGCCCATGCACTCGGCGTCGGTGTCATCCGCACGCGCTATCTCGCTGTCATGTTTGGCGGTGCCTGCGCTGGCCTGGCCGGGGCGCAGCTTTCGCTGATCTATACGCCGCAATGGACCGAGAGCATGTCCGGCGGTCGCGGCTGGATCGCTCTGGCTTTGGTGGTCTTCTCCTCCTGGCGGCCATGGAGAATTCTTGCCGGCGGTTACCTCTTCGGCGCGGTGACAATCCTGCAATTGCATGCCCAGGCCTTTGGCGTCGGCATTCCATCACAGTTCCTGTCGATGCTTCCCTATGCGGCGACCATTATCGTGCTTATCATCATCTCTCATAATAGGCGTATGACATTGATCAATACGCCGGCATCGCTCGGCAAATCATTCGTGCCGGACCGATGACAGAACACCAAAAACGGGCTATCGAAAACCTCAACTAAAGGGAATCTCCATGAAAAAACTAGCCATTTCACTCGCTGCCACGGCTGCCTTGATCGTCGGTTTCGGCTCCGCTGCGGAAGCTGCCTCGAAGACCAAGGTCTGCTTCATCTACGTTGGTTCCCGCACCGATGGTGGCTGGACGGAGGCTCACGAAAAGGGCCGCGAGCAGCTTCAGAAGGAATTTGGTGACAAGATCGAAACACCATTCCTTGAAAATGTCGCGGAGGGCCCGGACGCCGAGCGCGCGATTGAGCGCATGGCACGCTCCGGCTGCTCGCTGGTCTTCACGACGTCGTTCGGCTACATGGACGCGACGGTCGCCGTGGCCAAGAAGTTTCCAAAGGTCAAGTTCGAGCACGCAACGGGCTTCAAGACCGGTGACAATCTGGGAACCTACAATTCGCGCTTCTATGAAGGCCGCTACATCAGCGGCGTGATCGCAGGCAAGATGTCGAAGACCGGCACCGCCGGCTATATCGCAACCTTCCCGATCCCTGAAGTTGTGATGGGCATCAATGCTTTCGAGCTCGGTGCCAAGTCAGTTAACCCGAACTTCAAGATGAAGGTCATCTGGGTCAACACCTGGTTCGACCCCGGCAAGGAAGCCGATGCGGCCAAGGCCCTGATCGACCAGGGCGTCGACATGCTGGCCCAGCACACCGACACGACGGCGCCGATGCAGGTCGCCCAGCAGCGTGGCATCAAGGCATTCGGCCAGTCTTCCGACATGATCAAGGCCGGCCCGACCGCCCAGCTCACCTCGATCGAAGACACCTGGGGTGCTTACTACATCAAGCGCGTCCATGCGCTTCTCGATGGCACATGGAAGCCGGCACAGAGCTTCGACGGCATCAAGGATGGCATTTTGACGATGGCGCCCTACACCAACATGCCGGATGACGTGAAAAAGCTGGCTCAAGACACCGAAGCCAAGATCAAGTCAGGCGAACTCGCCCCCTTCACCGGCCCGGTCAACAAGCAGGACGGAACGCCCTGGTTGAAAGCCGGCGAGAAGGCCGACGACGGAGTGATCCTCGGCATGAACTTCTACGTTGAAGGCGTTGACGACAAGCTCCCGAAGTGAGTGGTCGCTTCCTGTTTGCTTGATTGACGAGGGCGTCCCGGTGGGGCGCCCTTTTTTGGTGCGGTGCATCACAGGTTTCTTGTTTACAAAAGTATTACTATATGATTTTTTAAATATGGCCGCTTGGAGGCGGCCCATTGGGAGGAAATCATGAAATTGAAGACAGCACTCTTGAGTGCAACTATTCTGGCCGCCTGCATGTTCACTTCGGCATCGGCTGCCCAGCTGGTCGTAGGCTTCTCGCAGATCGGCTCCGAGTCCGGCTGGCGTGCGGCTGAGACAACGCTGACGAAGCAACAGGCTGAAAAGCGCGGCATCGATCTGAAGTTCGCCGACGCGCAGCAGAAGCAGGAAAATCAGATCAAGGCGATCCGCTCCTTCATCGCCCAGGGTGTCAATGCGATCCTGGTTGCCCCGGTCGTCGAAACTGGCTGGGATGATGTCCTGAAGGAAGCCAAGGAAGCCAATATCCCGGTCATCCTTCTGGACCGTACGATCAAGGCTCCCGACGACCTCTATCTGACTGCAGTGACCTCCGACCAGGTGCATGAGGGCAAAGTCGCCGGCGATTGGCTGGTGAAGACCGTAGGCACGAAGAAATGCAATATCGTGGAGCTCCAGGGCACCACGGGCTCTTCGCCGGCCATCGCCCGCAAGCAGGGCTTCGAAGATGCGATCAAGGGTCACGACAATCTGAAGATCATTCGCAGCCAGACGGGCGACTTTACCCGGACCAAGGGCAAGGAAGTCATGGAGAGCTTCCTGAAGGCCGAGAATGGCGGCAAGGACATCTGCGCGCTCTACGCACATAACGACGACATGGCCGTTGGCGCCATCCAGGCGATCAAGGAAGCGGGCCTGAAGCCCGGCAAGGATATCCTGACCGTCTCGATCGATTCTGTTCCGGACCTGTTCAAGGCAATGGCTGCGGGCGAAGCCAACGCCACCGTCGAGTTGACGCCGAACATGGCAGGCCCCGCCTTTGATGTCCTGGATGCCTACCTCAAGGACAAGAAGATGCCGCCGAAGTGGATCCAGACCGAATCCAAGCTCTATACACAGGCTGACGATCCGCAGAAGGTCTATGAAGCCAAGAAGGGCCTCGGCTACTGATATTGAACCTCGAACCGCACCGGTTCATCATGGACCGGTGCGGAACGGCCGACGCGGCAAATCGGACGTCATGTCCAGCGCTTCGGCATGCCTAGGTAAATATCAGGAAAACTATCGTTTCATGGCTCACGATTTCGCGAACATCCTCGCAGCGACGGGTTTCTGCAAATATTTCCCCGGTTCGGTCGCGCTGGACCGGGTCGACTTCACGCTGCGCCAAGGCGAGGTGCACGCGCTTCTCGGCGAAAACGGCGCCGGCAAATCGACGCTGATCAAATGCATGACCGGCGCATACCATCGTGACGCCGGGAGTCTCACCCTCCATGGCGCGGAAATCGATCCGCACGATACGCTGGCGGCGCAGAGACTTGGCATTGGCACCGTTTACCAGGAGGTCAATCTCCTCCCCAATCTAAGCGTCGCGGAAAATCTCTATCTCGGTCGTCAGCCTCGACGGCTGGGCCTGGTCAGCAATCGAGCCATGAACCGTCAGGCGCGCGATCTGCTTGCGCCCTACGGCATCGACATCGATGTGACCGCCCAGCTCGACCGATATTCCGTTGCTATACAGCAGGTCATTGCAATCGCGCGTGCGGTCGATCTCTCTGGAAAAGTTCTGATCCTCGACGAGCCGACAGCCAGCCTCGACACCCAGGAAGTAGCGATGCTTTTCGGTATCATCCGTAACCTGAAGGATCGTGGGCTAGGGATTGTTTTCATTACGCACTTCCTGGAACAGGTATACGAGATCAGTGATCGCATAACAGTTCTGCGCAACGGCCGACTGGTCGGTACGCGAGAGACGGCCGGGCTGGATCGCCAGACATTGATCGGAATGATGCTTGGCCGCGAACTCGCCCATGCGGAGGCAGCTGCGAAACAGGCAACGATCACGAGGGGAGCTGTCAAATACCGCTTCTCCAATTTCGGGAAACGCGGAAAGATCAAGCCGTTCGACCTCGAGGTTCGTATCGGCGAAGTGGTCGGGATCGCTGGCCTGCTCGGCTCGGGGCGCACGGAAACGGCCGAAGTCATGTTTGGCGTCGAGCGTGCCGATAGCGGCGAGGCGACGATCGACGACAAGGCAATTGCGTTGCCGGGTCCTCGCGCCGCCATCAAGAACGGTTTCGGCTTTTGTCCGGAAGACAGGAAGACGGACGGCATCATCGGCGATCTTTCAATCCGCGAGAACATCATCATGGCGCTCCAGGCCCGTCGCGGATGGGCGCGGCGTCTCTCCCGCAGCGAACAGAATTCGCTCGCCGATCACTATATCCAGGCGCTCGATATCCGCACGACCGACCGCGAGAAACCGATCCGGCTTCTGTCGGGCGGCAACCAGCAGAAGGTCATCCTCGCACGTTGGCTGGCGACCAATCCAAGCTTCCTCATCCTCGACGAACCGACGCGAGGCATCGACGTCGGCGCTCACGCAGAAATTATCCATCTCATCGAGAATTTGTGCCTTCAGGGCATGTCGCTGGTGGTTATTTCCTCAGAGTTGGAAGAGCTGGTGGCCTATAGTTCGCGTGTCATCGTGTTGCGGGACCGGGAGCATATTGCCGAACTCGCTGGCGAGCATGTCTCCGCAGCCCACATTGTTGATGCGATTGCTGCTCATGGCCAAGGGGAGCGCGCATGAACTCCTCCTTGAAAGCATTGCTTTTGCGCCTCACACCTCAGCTGATCGCGCTTGCCGCGATTCTTCTGTTGAATTTCATTATGTTCCCGCAGTTTTTTCATCTGGAAATTCAGAACGGGCGTCTGTACGGAAGCCTAATCGATGTGCTCAATCGCGGCGCCCCGGTCGCGCTGCTCGCCATCGGCATGACGCTGGTGATAGCCACCAAGGGCATCGATCTCTCGGTTGGCGCGGTCATCGCGATCTGCGGCGCGGTTGCGGCATCCTCGATCGTCTCGGGCAATTCGGTGGCCTACACGCTTGTACTTGCGCTCGGCACCGGTCTGTCATGCGGCCTCTGGAACGGTATCCTCGTCGCAATTCTCGATATCCAGCCAATTATCGCGACGCTCGTTCTGATGGTGGCTGGTCGAGGCATAGCCCAGCTGATCACCGAGGGCGTGATCCTGACTTTCAACAATGACGGCCTGACTTTCTTCGGCAGCGGGTCGCTTGCCTGGCTGCCGATGCCGGTCGTCATCTGGATCCTCGCTGGGCTCGCGATCATGCTGCTCGTGCGACGTACGGCGCTCGGCATGCTTGTCGAGGCGATCGGCATTAATCGCCGCGCCAGCACGCTTGCGGGAATACAGACTCCGGTGCTTCTGATTGCGGTTTACGTTCTAAGCGGCCTGTGTGCCTCGATCGCCGGCATTATCGTTGCGGCCGACATCAAGGGAGCGGATGCCAACAATGCGGGGCTCTGGCTCGAGCTGGATGCTATTCTTGCCGTGGTGGTCGGCGGCAACTCCCTGCTTGGTGGTCGCTTCAGCATCCTCGGCTCGCTGATCGGGGCGATGATCATTCAGTCCGTCAATACGGGTATTCTGCTCTCGGGCTTTCCACCGGAATTCAATCTGGTGATCAAGGCGGTGATCGTCATCATCATTCTCGTCATCCAGTCGCCGGCGTTGCAGTCCGCCGCGGTGTTTCTCAGCCGCAAAGCTGAAGCTCGGCCGAGCATTCAAGAGGAGCGCGCCAAGTGAATTCGAAATACCTGCCGCTCATTGCGACCATCCTCATCTTCATCGCCGCCTATGCGGGCTGCGCCCTTCAATATCCGAGCATCCTGTCGACCCGGGTCGCGGGCAACCTTCTAACCGATAACGCTTTCCTCGGCATAGCCGCTGTCGGAATGACTTTCGTCATCATCTCGGGCGGCATTGACCTGTCGATCGGCTCGGTGATTGCATTTACCGGCGTCTTCCTGGCGGTAATTCTGCAGAAGACCTCGATCCATCCGCTTGCGGCCTTCGTCCTCGTCCTGATCATCACAACCGGCTTCGGTGCCGCGATGGGGGCAATCATTCACTATCTGAAAATGCCGCCCTTCATCGTGACGTTGGCCGGCATGTTTCTGGCGCGCGGCATGGCGTTCGTCATGTCGATCGACAGCATTCCGATCGACCACGCCTTCTATGGGCAGCTGACCGGGCTTTACTACAAGATGCCCGGCGGAGGCCGCCTTACGCTGATCGGCTGCGTGATGCTGCTGGTCTTTGCGGTCGGGATCGTTCTTGCCCAGCGCACGCGCTTTGGAGCCAACGTCTATGCGCTTGGCGGCGGCGTCCAGACGGCGGAACTGATGGGCGTGCCGGTAGCGCGCACGACCATCCAGATATATGCGCTCTCCGGTTTCCTGGCTGGCCTATCCGGAATCGTTTTTTCGCTTTATACCTCGGCCGGATATTCACTGGCGGCGGTCGGCGTCGAGCTTGATGCCATCGCAGCGGTGGTTATCGGCGGTACATTGTTGACCGGCGGTGCAGGGTTCGTAGGGGGAACTCTCATCGGTATTCTCATCCAGGGCCTGATACAGACTTACATCACTTTCGACGGCTCGCTCTCCAGCTGGTGGACGAAGATTTTGATTGGACTTCTGCTTTTCGCGTTCATCCTGATGCAGAAGGGCCTGCTGTTTTTCTCCCGCGCCGACCGAAAATATGCCTGAGGGAGGATCAAACGCTTGCGCAACAGATTGCTTGAGACACAAAGGGCCGGTGGCAAGACCAGGACCAGTCATGCGCAGGTTGTAGACGATCTCGGCAAGGGCATTGTTTCGGGTAGTTTCCCGATCGGCAGCATTCTTCCGGGCGATGCAGAATTGCTTCAGCGTTTCAAAGTATCGAGGACCGTGCTTCGCGAAAGCATGAAGACGCTGGCGGCCAAGGGCCTCGTCGTTCCAAGGGCTCGTGTCGGCACCAAGGTGACGGAGAAAAACCGCTGGAACATGTTCGACAGCGAAGTGCTGACCTGGCACTTCGAAAGCGGCGTCGACCGGGAGTTCCTGCTCCATCTCTACGATATCCGTCTGGCGTTCGAACCCTTTGCAGCCAGCCTTGTGGCCGAGCGCGCCAGCGCCGACGAGATCGAGGCGCTACGTTTGCTGGCTGTAGATATGGCCTCGTCAGATCATACCACGGATAGCCTTGCGGTGGCCGATCTCAGGTTTCACCTTGCCGTCGCCGAAGCGTCGCACAATCCCTTCATGCGCACCCTGGGAAGCCTGATCGAGGCCGCCCTTGTCGGCATGTTCCGCATGAGCGCGCCGCCCTCAGGGTTCGGCGACCTCTCGCTCACGCATATGCGTATCGTCGAGGCCATTATTTCAGGTGACGGGCCGGCAGCTCGCCTGGCGATGGAAGCCGTCATCCTTGAGGGCAGGGATCGTATTCTGGGAACCCCCGCCACCGCCTCGCGTAAGTGATCCGCCCGATTTTCATCTTGGTTCCGGCTGCGACTAGCTGCTATGAGACGGCAGAACAGACAGCTTGGCTGCAAATGACCGGATTCTTCGGAGCTTCGACATGACCCGTACCTGCCTTGCCATCATCCTCGCTGCCGGGGATAGCACACGCATGAAATCGTCGATGTCGAAAGTGCTGCATCCGATCGCCGGCCGCCCGATGATCGCGCATGTCGTCGAAGCCATCTCGAGGACGGATATCTCGACGGCAGCCCTGGTCGTCGGGCGCAATGCGGAAGAAGTCGCGGCAGCCGCAAGCATCGCCGGCATCAAGGTGGAATCCTTCCTGCAGAAAGAGCGCCTCGGCACCGGCCACGCCGTGCTTGCGGCGCGGGACGCGATCGCGGTTGGCTATGACGACATCCTCGTCGCCTACGGCGACGTACCGCTCATCACTGACGGCCCCCTGCGCGCCGCCCGTAAGGGCCTTGCCGACGGTGCCGATGTCGTCGTCATCGGTTTTCACACCGACCGGCCGACGGGCTACGGCCGGCTGCTTGTCAAAGACGGTGAACTCATCGCCATTCGCGAGGAGAAGGACGCCACCGACGCGGAGCGGGCAGTCACCTGGTGCAATAGCGGTCTGATGGCGATCAACGGGCGCAAGGCTCTGGAGCTTCTAGGCCATATCGGCAACGACAATGCCAAGGGCGAATACTATTTGACGGATCTCGTCGAGATCGCCCGCTCGCTCGGCGGACGTGCCGTCGCTGTGGATGCGCCGGAAGAGGAGTTGACCGGCTGCAACAACCGCGCCGAGCTCGCCGTTATCGAGCGTCTCTGGCAGCAGCGTCGCCGGCATGAGTTGATGGTGTCGGGCGTCAGCATGATCGCTCCGGAGACTGTCTTCCTTGGCTACGATACGGTTATCGGCCCGGACACGCTGATCGAGCCGAACGTTGTCTTCGGCCCAGGTGCCGTCATCGAAAGCGGCGCCGTGATTCATGCATTTTCCCATATCGAAGGCGCCCATGTGAGCGCAGGTGCCACCGTCGGCCCATTCGCGCGTCTAAGGCCCGGCGCCGATCTGGCGCAGGGCTCGAAGATCGGCAATTTCTGCGAAGTCAAGAACGCCAGGATCGGTGAGGGCGCCAAGGTCAGCCATCTGACCTATATCGGCGATGCTACGATTGGAGCGGACGCCAACATCGGCGCGGGTTCGATTACCTGCAATTACGACGGCGTCAACAAGCACGAGACCCATATCGGCAAAGGAGCATTCATCGGCTCGAATTCGTCGCTTGTAGCACCGGTCACTGTCGGCGATGGTGCCTATATCGCCTCCGGCAGCGTCATCACCGATGATGTGCCGGCAGGCGCACTGGCTTTCGGTCGGGCGCGCCAGGAAGTGAAGCCTGACGGGGCGAAGGTCATTCGGGAGCGCTCCTTGGCGTTGAAGGCGGCCAAAAAAGGGCTGACCTAAGCCTAAAGGCTATGATCGCGTAACGATCAGAAACCGAAAGTGACCATCGTCGCAATTGTGAAAACTGATAGAATCATTAGGACTTGCCCGAACGTCGGGGCCGGATGGAGAGTGTTGTATGTGTGGTATCGTGGGGATTGTCGGAGTGAACCCGGTGGCATCGCGTCTCGTCGATGCGTTGAAGCGGCTCGAATATCGAGGTTATGATTCCGCCGGCGTTGCGACTATTCATGAGGGCGTCCTCGAGCGCCGGCGCGCCGAGGGCAAGCTCTTCAATCTTGAAAGGCGGCTGGACGGCGAGCCGCTTTCCGGTTTGACCGGCATCGCTCATACGCGCTGGGCGACCCACGGCATTCCCAACGAAACCAACGCCCATCCGCACTTCGTCGACGGTGTCGCCGTCGTCCATAACGGCATTATCGAGAATTTCTCGGAGCTCCGCGAAGAACTGAAGGCGGAAGGTGCCGTCTTTACGACGCAGACCGATACCGAAGTCGTAGCGCAGCTGCTGGCCAAGCATATTCGCTCTGGCATGGACGCGCGGGCCGCCATGCTGAAAATGCTCAATCGCGTCACCGGTGCCTATGCACTGGTGGTGATGTTTCAGGACGACCCGAATACCCTGATGGCAGCGCGTTCGGGGCCGCCGCTCGCTATCGGCCATGGGCGTGGCGAGATGTTTCTCGGCTCCGACGCCATCGCGCTGTCTCCCTTCACCAACGAGATCACCTATCTGATCGACGGCGACTGCGCGATCGTGACGCGAGACGGCGCGTCGATCATCGATTTCTCCGGCAAGCCGGTGCATCGGGCAAGCCAAATCTCCCAGGCGACAGTGTTCGTTGTCGACAAGGGCAACCATCGCCACTTCATGGAGAAGGAAATCTACGAGCAGCCGGAGGTGATCTCCCATGCGCTCAGCCACTACGTTGATTTCGCCAGCAACCGGGTCAACCCCAATGCCTCGGCAATCGACTTTTCGTCGATCTCGTCACTGGCAATGTCTGCATGCGGCACCGCATATCTGGCGGGCCTCATCGGCAAATACTGGTTCGAGCGCTACGCCCGTCTGCCGGTTGAGATCGATGTCGCATCCGAGTTCCGCTACCGCGAGATGCCGCTGTCGCCGAGCCAGGCAGCGCTGTTCATCTCGCAATCGGGCGAGACTGCCGACACGCTTGCCTCGCTGCGCTACTGCCGCGAAAATGGACTGAAGATCGGCGCTGTCGTCAATGTCAGGGAGTCGACCATCGCACGCGAATCCGATGCGATCTTCCCGATCATGGCAGGCCCTGAGATCGGCGTCGCCTCGACGAAAGCCTTTACCTGCCAATTGGCCGTGCTCGCGTCGCTTGCGGTCGGTGCCGGCCGCGCTCGCGGCTTCGTCAGCGCCGAAGAGGAAAACGAGCTGGTTCGCCATCTGGCCGAAATGCCGCGTATCATGAGCAGGGTGCTGAACCTTATCCAGCCGCAGGTCGAAGGCCTGGCTCGTGAAATCTCGAAATTCAGCGATGTACTCTATCTCGGTCGTGGGACAAGCTATCCGCTGGCCATGGAAGGCGCGCTGAAGCTAAAGGAGATTTCCTACATCCACGCGGAAGGCTACGCCGCCGGCGAGCTGAAGCACGGCCCGATCGCGCTCATCGACGAGAATATGCCTGTCATCGTCATCGCACCCTATGACCGCTTTTTCGACAAGACCATCTCGAATATGCAGGAGGTCGCAGCGCGCGGCGGCCACATCATCTTCATCACCGACGAGGCGGGAGCGGCCGCCTCGACCTTGCCGACAATGGCAACGATCGTGTTGCCGAATGTCGACGAAATCATCGCGCCGATGATCTTTTCGCTGCCCATCCAGCTGCTTGCCTATCACACCGCCGTCTTCATGGGCACCGACGTCGATCAGCCGCGCAACCTGGCAAAATCGGTCACGGTGGAGTGATTGGATCAGCTCTCGTTCGGGGGCTGCCACCATCATCGAAAATTGAGCGCCGCCAACCATCGCCACACGCTGTGGCGGGTTGTGCGGTGCAGTGATTTCTGGCAATTTCCAAGGGTCTGGCTATGGGGGATTTGCCGGAAGCGGCGGCAGGTTGAACGGAGTTCACGAACGGCGAATGACCGAAATTCCCAAGAGACTTTCTCTACGACTGTCAGTAGCGGCGCGGATCAGAAACAACTTCCTGACCGGCCTGATCATCTGCGCGCCGATCGCCATCACGCTGTGGCTCACATGGTCAGTGGTTCATTGGGCGGACAGCTGGGTCGAGCCCTATATTCCGGCGCGATACGATCCGGAAAGCTACCTGAACTTTGCGGTTCCCGGGACGGGGCTGATCATAGCGATGATCTTCATCACAATCATCGGCTTTCTCGGCAAGAACCTCATTGGCCAGAGCATCGTTCGATTCGGAGAGTCCGTGGTGCGTCGCGTGCCGCTGGTCCGCACGATCTACAAGAGCCTGAAGCAGATTTTCGAAACGGTGCTCAACGAGCAGAGCACCTCTTTCAAGCAGGTCGGATTGATCGAATATCCGAGCTCCGGCCTCTGGTCGCTCGTCTTCGTCGCCACCGATGCCAAGGGTGAGATTGCGTCGAAGTTCAACGCGATGGGCAAGGATATGGTCAGCGTCTTCCTGCCGCCGACACCGGTCCCGACCGCCGGCTTCCTCGTCTTCGTCCCGCGCGAAAAGATTGTTCTCCTCGACATGAGCCCGGAGGACGGTGCCAAGCTTTTGATTTCGGGCGGTCTGGTGGCGCCGGAGTACAAGGAAAAGCTGATTGCCGGAGCCCTGGCGGCACCAACGCTGAAAAGGGCGGCACTACCCGGCGCGAAGAAAGCGGATCGCCTCATCACGCCGGAATAGATAGAGCAGGGTGCGAACCGCCATGCCACGTTCGCCCGTCAAATCAGGGTCTCGCTCCATCAGATTGGCCGCATCCTTGCGGGCGATTTCCAGAAGGTCCGCATGCGCCTCCAGGCTTGCGATGCGAAAACCCGGCGTTCCAGATTGGCGCGTGCCGAGCAGTTCGCCTTCGCCACGCAGCTTCAGGTCCTCCTCAGCTATGCGAAAGCCGTCCTCGGTGTCGCGCATGATCGACAGACGCGCATGCCCGGTTTCGCCAAGCGGGCCCTTGTAGAGGAGAATGCAGGTCGAAGCCTCGTCGCCGCGCCCGACCCGGCCGCGAAGCTGGTGCAGTTGCGCCAGCCCGAAGCGCTCGGCATGTTCGATCACCATGATCGTTGCATCCGGCACATCGACACCAACCTCGACCACGGTCGTCGCCACCAGCAGCCGTAACTCGCCGTTCTTGAACGCCAACATCGCGGCATCTTTCTCCGGTCCGCTCATCCGTCCGTGGATCAGCCCGATGCCTTGTCCGAGCGCCTTGCCCAAGCTCTCGTAGCGCCCTTCGGCCGACATCAGATCGGATTCATCGGACTCCTCGACCAGAGGGCATATCCAATATGCCTTCTTGCCATCGGCAAGGGCGCTTCGAAGCCGGGCGACGACATCGCTCGTTCGCTCGCTCGGAATCGTGATGGTCTGGATCGGCTTGCGCCCCGCTGGCTTCTCAGTGAGCTTCGACACATCCATGTCGCCGAAAGCAGCCAGCACCAGGGTTCGCGGGATAGGCGTCGCCGTCATAACGAGCATATGAGGAGAGATGCCCTTGGCCGTCAGGCGCAGACGTTGGTGGACGCCGAAGCGATGCTGCTCGTCGACGACGGCAAGCATGAGATTGGCATAGGAAACGCTGTCCTGGAAAAGCGCGTGCGTGCCAATGACGATCTGCGCTTCGCCAGAGGCGATACGCTCGAGTACCGCGTCGCGCTCGCGCCCCTTCGTGCGGCCGGTCAGTACCTCGATGGACAGGCCGGCAGCGGCCGCGAATTTCGAGATCGTCGCATGGTGCTGCCGTGCCAGGATTTCGGTGGGTGCCATCAGCACCGCCTGGCCGCTGCCTTCGATCACCGCTGCAATCGACATCAGCGCCACCAGCGTCTTGCCGGAGCCGACGTCACCTTGCAGCAGTCGCAGCATGCGCTCAGTGCCGGCCATGTCCTTCAGGATATCGGCGATGGCTTCCGTCTGGCTGTTCGTCAGGGAAAATGGCAGCGATTGCCTGATCTTGTGGCTGATTTCTCCTGTAGGATGGACGGGCTTTCCGGCCACCTTACGCAACCGTTGGCGCACGAGAGAAAGAGAGAGCTGGCCGGCAAGGAATTCGTCATAGGCAAGCCTTCGACGGGCCGGCGCCTGCGGGTCGATATCGGTGACGTCGCATGGATCGTGCAGTGCGCGAAAACTGTCTGCGATCGTCGCAAAGCCCTGTTTCGGCACGAGCACGGGGTCGATCCATTCAGGCAACTCCGGCATGCGGGCAAGGGCGGCAAGGATCGCCTTGCGTACCACCCGCTGCGTTAGCCCCGCGGTCAGGGGATAGACGGGCTCGACAAGCGGTAGCGTCTCGCCGTCGCTCTCTCGGACGATATAGTCGGGATGCACCATCGAGGGCCGGCCGTTGAACCAGTCGACCTTGCCGCTGACGGTCACCGTCTCGTCGAGCGGGAGCTGCTTCTCCAGCCACTGCGCCTTGCCGCGGAAAAATACCAACGCAAGTTCGCCGGTCTCGTCATGAAGGAAAACGCGGTAGGGTGCGTTGCTGCGCGGAGGCGGCGCCTGATGTCGATCGACCCGACCGGTGATGGTGACGATCACGCCAGCGGGTGCCCGCGCGATCCCGGGCTGTTTGCGCCGGTCGATCAGGGAGCAGGGCGTGTGGAACAGGAGGTCGACGACCCGGCAATCGTCGATCGTCTCGCGATCGAGCAGTTTCACGAGCAAGTCGGCGACCTTCGGCCCGACGCCCGGCAGGGATGAAACGGATGCAAAAAGCGGATCGAGGATGGCGGGGCGCATGATGGCGATAAAATGCGACGGCCAGGCCCGACTTGGCAAGGCCGAATGGCACCGTCGATCGGTCGATATGCAAGCCACCCCCTGGAAAAATCCATGCACGCCACTTTTTTCAGAAAAACCGGTTCCCACCTTTCCGACCGATGCTCTATAGAGACGCATCAACAGGAAGGTTTATCCGATGACCGGAGTGACACTGAGCAGTGCCGATCTAGATCCGCGCCGCAGGCGAATTCTGTTCCGTTGCTGGCATCGCGGGCTTCGCGAAATGGACCTCGTATTCGGTCAATTCGCGGATGCTCAACTTCCGACGCTGACAGATGCCGAACTCGACGAGTTCGAGCTCATTATGGACCAAGAAGACAACGACCTTCAGCGGTGGATCTTGGGTACCTTGCCAGTCCCAGAGCACTTGATGACCCCTCTGTTTTCACGCATCGCCTCCTACAAGCCAGATTTTGATGAAATGACTGCCAAGACATTTGGAAACGCAGGATGATTCCAGGTCTTGACGTGAAGAAGCTCGCAGCGGCATCCGAGCCGTTGACGATCGGCAATGTGCCCGCCGGGCTCGATCCCTTCCTGATAGCCGAACTGGCGCGAAACGGCGAGCCAGTGGCCTATGTCCTGTCCGATGGCCAGCGGATGGCCGATATCGAACAGATGCTCGGCTTCATCGCGCCTGAAATCCCGGTGCTGACACTGCCCGCCTGGGACTGCCTGCCATACGACCGTGTCTCGCCGAGTTCCGATACCTCTGCGCGCCGTCTTGCGGCACTCGGCGGATTGATCGCCCATCGCAAGAGGCCGCATGCGGCGATCGTCCTCGTGACTGTCAATGCGATGCTCCAGAAAGTCGCGCCGCAGGACGTCATCGAGAGCCTTGCCTTCTCCGCCAAACCCGGCAACCAGGTGCGGATGGACGACATCGCCGGCCGATTGGAACGCAACGGCTTCGATCGAGTCGCCACGGTGCGCGAGGTCGGCGAATACGCTGTCCGGGGTGGCATCCTCGACGTCTTCGTTCCCGGATCGGAAGAGCCCGTCCGCCTCGATTTTTTCGGCGATACCCTTGAATCGATCCGCAGCTTCGATCCGGCGAGCCAGCGAACGACGGGTCAGGTCCGCTCGCTCGATCTCAATCCGATGAGCGAAGTCACGCTGACGCCGGACACGATCAGCCGTTTTCGAAAGAACTATCTTTCGTCCTTCGGTGCCGCAACGCGTGATGACGCGCTCTATCTCGCGGTATCGGAAGGGCGGCGCTACCCGGGGATGGAACACTGGCTACCGCTTTTCTACGAAAAGCTCGAAACCGTCTTCGATTATCTCAATGGCTTCCGTTTTGTCACCGACCACACGGTGCGCGAAGCGGCCGAGGAGCGCTCGAAACTCGTCAGCGACTATTACGAGGCCCGGCAGCATTCCGGCGAGCCGCGGAAAGGGGCGATGGCGCAGGGCACGCCCTATAAGCCGGTTGCACCAGGTCAGCTCTATCTGAGCGGAAAAGTCTTTGCCCAGACGCTCGACGCGTTCAACGCGATCCGCATGTCGCCGTTCAACGAGATCGAGGGCGAGGCGAGGCGGGTTGTCAACGTGGAGGCGCGCCAGGGCCAGCGCTGGGCGCGCTCGGCCTCGGAAAACGCCGAAGCCGAGCGCGTCAACGTCTTCGACGCCGTTGTCAAGCACATCGCCGACCGCCGCGCCGCCGGTGGCAAGGTGCTCATTACGGCCTGGACGGAAGGTTCGCTCGACCGGCTGCTACAGGTGCTTGCCGAACACGGGCTCGCGCGCATCAAGACCATCGAAGCCCTGAAGGATCTTGATGCTCTGGCGAAGGGCGAGGCGGCCGCAGCGGTTCTCAGCCTCGAAGCCGGCTTCGAGACCGGCAACCTTGCCGTTATCGGCGAGCAGGACATCCTCGGCGACCGGATGGTGCGCCGTTCGAAGCGCCGCAAGCGGGCAGCGGACTTCATCTCCGAGGTCGCCGGCCTCGACGAAGGCTCCATCGTCGTCCATGCCGAACACGGTATCGGCCGTTTCGTAGGCCTTAGGACAATCGAGGCCGCTGGCGCCCCGCATGCCTGCCTCGAGCTGCAATATGCCGACGACGCCAAGCTCTTCCTACCGGTCGAAAACATCGATCTTCTGTCCCGTTTCGGCGGGGAAAATACCGAAGTGCAGCTCGACAGGCTCGGCGGCGGCGCCTGGCAGATGCGCAAGGCCAAGCTCAAGAAGCGGCTGCTGGATATGGCCGATGGCCTGATTCGCGTTGCCGCCGAACGCCTGACGCGCCAGGCGCCGGCCCTGATTGCCCCGGACGGCATCTATGACGAGTTCGCCGCTCGATTCCCCTATGACGAGACCGAAGACCAGATGAACGCGATCGATGCTGTACGCGACGATCTGGCTGCCGGCCGGCCGATGGATCGGCTCGTCTGCGGCGACGTCGGCTTCGGCAAGACGGAAGTGGCGCTGCGCGCAGCCTTCGTTGCGGCGATGAACGGTGCACAAGTAGCGATCGTGGTGCCGACGACGCTGCTTGCGAGGCAGCATTTCAAGACATTTTCTGAGCGGTTCCGCGGCCTGCCGATAAGGATACAGCAGGCCTCGCGGCTCGTCGGATCGAAGGAACTGGCACTGACTAAGAAGGAAGTGGCGGAAGGCAAGACCGACATCGTAGTCGGGACGCATGCGCTGCTAGGGGCTGGCATCAAGTTCGCCAATCTCGGACTACTGGTGATCGACGAGGAGCAGCACTTCGGCGTCAAGCACAAGGAACGGCTGAAGGAACTAAAGAGCGACGTCCACGTGCTGACCCTGTCGGCAACGCCTATTCCGAGGACATTGCAGTTGGCCATGACCGGCGTCCGCGAACTGTCGCTGATCACCACGCCGCCGGTCGACCGCATGGCGGTTCGCACCTTCATCTCGCCGTTCGATTCGCTGGTGATCCGTGAAACGCTGATGCGCGAGCACTATCGCGGCGGCCAGAGCTTCTATGTCTGCCCGCGGCTGGCCGACATTGCCGACATCCAGGCTTTCCTGCAGTCCGACGTGCCCGAACTCAAGGTCGCGATCGCTCATGGCCAGATGCCGGCCGGTGAGCTCGAGGACATCATGAATGCCTTCTATGAAGGTCGTTACGATGTCCTGCTGTCGACCACCATCGTTGAATCGGGCCTGGACGTGCCGACAGCCAATACGCTGATCGTCCACCGGGCGGATATGTTCGGTCTCGCCCAGCTCTATCAGCTTCGCGGTCGTGTCGGGCGCTCGAAGGTCCGTGCTTTCGCGCTGTTCACGCTGCCGGTCAACAAGGTTCTGACCACGACCGCTGAGCGGCGGCTGAAAGTGCTGCAGTCGCTCGACACGCTCGGCGCAGGCTTCCAGCTTGCAAGCCACGACCTCGACATTCGCGGCGCCGGCAATCTTCTCGGCGACGAGCAATCGGGCCATATCAAGGAAGTCGGCTTCGAGCTTTACCAGCAGATGCTCGAGGAGGCTGTTGCCGAGGTCAAGGGCGTCGACGAGATCCGCGACACAGGCTGGTCACCGCAGATCTCGGTGGGCACGCCCGTGATGATCCCCGACGATTATGTACCGGATCTGCACCTGCGCATGGCACTCTACCGCCGTCTCGGCGAAATCACGGAGCTCAAGGACATCGATGGCTTCGGTGCCGAGATGATCGACCGCTTCGGTCCGATGCCGATCGAGGTCCAGCATCTGTTGAAGATCGTCTACATCAAATCGCTCTGCCGCGTCAGCAACGTCGAAAAGCTCGACGCGGGTCCAAAGGGTGTCGTGGTCCAGTTCCGCAACAGGGAATTCCCCAATCCAGCGGCGCTGGTCGGCTTCATCGCCAAGCAGGGATCGATGGCAAAGATCAGGCCGGATCACAGCGTCTTCCTGACACGCGATCTGCCGACGCCGGAAAAGAGGCTTTCCGGCGCCGCCGTCATCATTACCCAGTTGGCTGAGCTCGCGAAATAGCCGTCGCAGCGAGCGATCAGTTCATAGCCAGTCGCGCTTCTGCTTTGATCTTCGCGATGTCGCGAAGCGCGCTTGCGATTACATCAGGCGCTTGCGCGCCGCTGACGGCGTATTGCTGATCGAAGATGAAGAACGGCACGCCAGTGACGCCCATCTTCTGGGCCGCCTCGATCTCGGCGACGATCAGATCGCCGTCCGCGTCCGAGGCCAGAAGTGCTGCGATCACGGTCCGGTCAAGCCCGGCCTTTTCAGCAATATCCAGCAACACTGAATGGTCGCCGACGTTCTTGCCTTCCTCGAAATTGGCCTTGAACAGGGCATCGACGATCCGGTTCTGTTTTTCCCGATCCTCGGTCACTGCCCAGTGAATCAGGCGATGGGCGTCGAGCGTATTCGGACCGATCTTGATCGCATCGAAATTGAAGGCGATGCCGACTTCGCGGCCGAGGTCGGTCAGCATTTTATGGGCGCTGGCAACGCGCTCCTCGCCGCCGAGCTTTGCCGCAAGCGCCGCCTTCTGGTCGACGCCCTCTGGCGGATAGTCGGGATTGAGACGGTACGGCCGCCAGTTGATATCGACACCGACCTCGTCTTGCACTTCGGCGATCGCCAGCTCAAGCCGCGCCTTTCCGAGATAGCACCACGGGCAGACGACATCCGACACGACGTCGATCGTTATGTGTTCCATGGCTTCATCCTTCCATTTTGAGGCGTCTTGGAAATTCATCTAGGCGCTTCGGTGAGAAGCTTCAACCAGTTACCAAAAGGGAACCATCGCCCTTACTGCGCGGAAGCGTCCCACCAGGCGGGCAATTGATAGCCATAGAGCGGGAGAACATCCGGGTGGCCTATGCGCTTGCGTCGCGCCACCCATTGCTGGTCTATATGGTAGAGCGGCACGACATAGTGGCCGGAAATGAGCATGCGATCGAACGAGCGAACGGCATCACGAAAATCTTCAGCAGTCTTTGCCGACAGCATTTGGGCGATGAGCGTGTCGACATCGGGATCTGCGATACCAGCGTAGTTCTCGCTACCCTCGTGGTCGCGCGCGATCGAACCCCAGCGGCCGACCTGCTCGATGCCGGGGGAAAGTGACGAGGTGAACGACTTCATGATCATGTCGTAGTCGAAGCTGATGGTCCGGCGCTGGTATTGTGAATCGTCGACCGTACGGATCGCTACAGCGACCCCGAGCAGTTCCAGCGTCCGTCGATAGGCGATCGCCAGACGTTCCTGGTCGATGCTCTGCGTCATGATCTCGAACGAAAGCTGGCGGCCCGACGCATCGACCATCTTGCCGTCCTTGATTGCATAGCCGCCTGCTTTCAGGAGATCGACCGCCTTGCGCAGAACATTCCGATCGCGTCCGGAGCCGTCCGTTACCGGCAGCCTGTAGGTTCCATCAAGGACATCAGGATCTATACGCTTAATGATCGGGCCCAGCAGTTCGCGCTCGCGCGCGTCGGCCGGCACTCCGAAGGAGGACAGATCGGAATTCTGCCAATAGCTTTCCGTCCTGGCATAGGCGCTGGATGACAGGTTCTTGTTGACCCACTCGAAATCGAACGCGAGCGACAGGCCTTCGCGCACCTTGACGTTGGCAAAAATCGCCCGCCTCGTATTAAATACGAAGCCAAGCATTCCGCTTGGCAGTTTAGGCCTGAAAACGTCCTTCACGACCGCACCTGACGCAACCGCCGAAAAATTGTAGGCATCCGCCCAATGCCCGGGACTGCCGTCCGAGTAAATATCGATATCGCCCTTCTTGAAGGATTCGAACAACGTCGTTTCCTGCAGGAAATAGTCGACAGTGATCAGATCATAATTGTCGGTGCCGACCTTGGAGGGGATATTCTTGCCCCAGTAGTTCGGATCGCGCTCGAAGACGATGCTCTCACCCGGATTGACTGATTTCACCTTGTAGGGGCCGGAGCCAAGCGGAGGCGACAACGATGTCTGGTCGAATGTACTCGGATCAATCGCGTGTTTCGGCAGGATGGGCGTCGAACTCGCGAGGATCATCGGCGTCTCGCGGTCCGCCTTGTCGTTGAAGGTGAACCGCACGCTGCGCTCGCCAACCTTTTCCAGCTTCGCGATCGAATTCAGGCGGTTTGCAAAAGGAACGCGGCCCTTGTCGCGCAGCAATTCGAAACTGAAAATGACGTCATCCGCCGTTACCGGCTGACCGTCCGCCCATGTGGCGGCGGGATTGAGGTTGAACTGGATGAATGTGCGGTTTTCGTCCCACTCCACGGTCTGCGCGAGCAGCCCATACATCGTGAAAGGCTCGTCCCGCGAGCGCTGCATCAGCGTCTCATAGACGAGATTGCCATATTCAGGATCCCACATGCCGCGCGCCGTCGTGCGCATGCTTTTCAGGATGAAGGGATTGAGGTTGTCGAACGTTCCGACCACGCCATAGGTTATATTCCCGCCCTTCTTGACGTTGGGATTGACGTAGGGAAAGGCCTTGTAATCTGCGGGGAGGGCGGGATCTCCATGCATTGCGATCCCGTATAGCGGCTCTGCCGAGGCTTGGCTGCAAAGCAAGAGAAGGTTGAGAAAAAGGGCGACCCGGAGCGCTTGCATGGCATCCTTTCCGGCAAGGTATGTGATTCGCCAAAACATTATCATGGCAGTGCCGGATTCGACACGAGGCCGGCGATTTTCTTGTTGCCGTTCATTAAAAGGCCAAAGAAAGGCTGGATATCGGACGCAGTGCAATGTAACAGGTGGTCCGGAGTTTCGGGTCATGCAATCGCCTTAATCTTTAGACAGGTGGACGGCGGTTTGACCCGACTGGCATGGGGCGGCAGGAAGCTGCTCCGCATCGGAATTCAGGAGGCGGATACGCTATGATGTTCAAGACTGACAACAAAATGAGGGCAGGTCTGTCTGCTCTGGCTCTCATCATCGGCGCAGCAGCCCCAGCAGCTTCGTTCGCTCAACAGGCCGCCGATCCGGCAGCAGCAGCACCCGCCGCTGGTGCCGACGCATCTGGCACCCCGCGTCTTGGCTGGTACAAGACCTGCAGCAAGCAGGAAGACAACGATGTCTGCATCGTTCAGAATGTGATCATGGCAAACAACGGCCAGATCGTTACCGCGATTGGCCTCATCTCGATCGATGGCAAGCAGGCTCGCAAGGCCATGCAGGTTTCGGTCCCGACCGCCCGCCTGATCGCCCCAGGCATCACCATGCAGATTGACGGTGGCAAGGGCCAGAAGCTTGATTACGCCGTCTGCCTGCCGGATCGTTGCATGGCCGAAGTTCCGCTGACAGACGCGATGATCACCGCCCTTAAGAAGGGCACCGACGTGACCTTCACCTCGATCAATTTCCGTCGCACGCCGAGCCCGATCAAGATTTCGCTCGATGGTTTCGGCGCTTCCTACGACGGCGACCCGATCTCGCAGTCGAAGCTTGCCGAAAGCCAGAAGAGCCTTCAGGACAGCATGCAGAAGAAGGCCGAGGAAGCCCGCAAGAAGCTTGAAGACGCCCAGAAGGCAGCCAAGCAGCAATAATCGCGAGACTACATCTTCGACAAAAAGCCCAGCCCCTTGCTGGGCTTTTTGCATTGGAACGAAAGCGACAAAAGATCGGCAACAAAAAAGGGAAGCTGCAACGCAACTTCCCTGACGATTACGAATTCATGGCGAGACGCGTTAGTGGGCGAAGCTCATCTTGGGTCTGAACTGGCCTGTCGGCTCGCGATCGAAGATCTGGTAAACTTGCGGATTGCGCAGCGGAACACCACTTTCGTCACTGACGAGATTCTGCTCCGATACGTAGGCAACATATTCGGTTTCTTCGTTCTCGGCGAGGAGATGATAGAACGGTTGCTCCTTGCTGGGGCGAACCTCGGACGGAATAGAATTCCACCACTCGTCCGTATTTGCGAATTCCGGGTCTACATCGAAGATTACTCCGCGAAACGGGAATACACGGTGCCGAACCACTTCGCCGATATTGAATTTTGCTTTGCTTTGTTTCATGGCGCGACTTCCTTTCAAGCAATGATGTGGTGATATTGTTTGCAAAAATCAAGGTTTTTGCCTTGTTTCCTTCAAACAGTTGTCACACTTGCTGCCTTCGCCGGCCGCCACGCCGGCAGAGAAAAGGCCCGGCGAACCGGGGCTTTTCAATCTCAGTAATCAAGCCGAATAGTACATGTCGTACTCGACAGGATGCGGGGTCATGTCATAGCGCATGACCTCAACCATCTTCAGTTCGATGAAAGCATCGATCTGGTCGTCGTCGAACACGCCGCCGGCCGTCAGGAACTTGCGGTCCTTGTCGAGGCTTTCCAGCGCTTCGCGCAGCGAGCCGCAGACGGTCGGGATTTTCTTCAGTTCCTTCGGCGGCAGATCATAAAGATCCTTGTCCATCGGCTTGCCGGGATGAATCTTGTTCTTGATCCCGTCGAGGCCGGCCATCAGCATCGCTGCAAAGCCGAGATAGGGATTAGCGGTCGGGTCAGGGAACCGGACTTCGACGCGCTTTGCTTTCGGATTGGAGCCGAATGGAATACGGCATGAAGCGGAACGGTTGCGCGCGGAATAAGCGAGCAGAACCGGCGCTTCGTAGCCGGGCACAAGACGCTTGTAGGAATTGGTCGAAGGGTTGGTGAAGGCGTTAATCGCCTTGGCATGCTTGATGATGCCGCCGATGTAGTAAAGGCAGCTTTCAGACAGGCCTGCATATTCGTCGCCGGCGAAGGTAGGCTTGCCGCCCTTCCAGATCGACTGGTGGACGTGCATGCCCGAGCCGTTGTCGCCGAAGATCGGCTTCGGCATGAAGGTTGCCGTTTTGCCGTAGGCGTTGGCGACCTGATGTACGACGTATTTGTAGATCTGGATCTTGTCGGCGTTGCGCACCAACGTATCGAACTTGACGCCGAGCTCATGCTGGGCCGCGGCAACCTCGTGGTGGTGCTTTTCAACGACGACGCCCATCTCGCCCAGGACAGTCAGCATTTCGGAGCGCATGTCCTGGCAGCTGTCAACCGGAGGAACCGGGAAGTAGCCGCCCTTGACGCGCGGACGGTGGCCGAGGTTGCCGGTCTCATAGTCCGTATCATCGTTCGACGGCAGCTCGCTGGAATCCAGCTTGAAGCCTGTGTTGTAGGGGTCGGCCTTGTACTTCACATCGTCGAAAACGAAGAATTCCGGTTCAGGTCCAACGAAGATCTGATCGCCGATACCAGATGCCTTGAGATAGGCTTCAGCCTTCTTGGCGGTGCCGCGGGGGTCACGGTTATAGGATTCGCCGGATATCGGGTCCAGGATGTCGCAGATGATGACCATCGTCGACTGGGCGAAGAACGGGTCCATGTGAACCGTGTCGGTGTCCGGCATCAACACCATGTCGGACTCGTTGATTGCCTTCCAGCCGCCGATGGAGGAACCATCGAACATGACGCCGTCGGCAAACATGTCTTCATCGACACAGGTGACGTCCATCGTGACGTGCTGGAGTTTGCCCTTCGGATCTGTAAATCGCAGGTCGACGAACTTGACGTCGTTATCCTTGATCTGTTTGAGAATTTCGTTTGCGGTCGTCATAAAATGCTTCCTTGAATGAGATGACGATATGAAGCTTCGCCGGACGGCGAGGCGGGTTAGATAGCGTCTATGCCTGTTTCACCGGTCCGGATGCGAATGACCTCTTCGATGTTGGAAACGAAAATCTTTCCGTCGCCGATACGTCCGGTCTGCGCGGCCTTGCGGATGGCGTCGATGACGGCTTCTGCATTCTCGTCCGCCAATACAACCTCTACCTTCACCTTCGGAAGGAAGTCGACGACATATTCGGCCCCACGGTACAGTTCCGTATGGCCTTTTTGACGACCGAAGCCCTTTGCTTCCGTGACAGTGATACCCTGCAGCCCAACTTCTTGAAGGGCTTCCTTCACTTCGTCAAGCTTGAATGGCTTAATGATCGCTTCGATCTTTTTCATGAGAAAATGTCTCTCCGCTTCTCCCGTTAAAGCGGGAAATAACCCGCTTGGCCTTCATGATGCACGTACCGTGCCAGTTGATTCCAATCGGACGCCCGTTTTTCAACGAATCCGCCAATTTCACCCGTATTCATGGGCCTTTTGCCGAAAATTGGTAGCAGTTTTATCTGAAATCCGCCCCATCAAATCAAAAAAAGGCAGAAACCGCGAATTTCTTCGCTAGTGCAATATCTTGAATGCAGTTTCATGATGGTTAAATATTGAGCATATGCACTCATAATGGACATAATCTATTGTCGGAAACCAGTTGTTTTCCATTCACCTTTCGCATTGAATGACTTCTATCATGAATTGCCCCGTTTCCGAGCTTCTTCTTACCCCAACCGAAATGGCCGCCGTGGATCGCGCTGCCGCGGCGTCAGGCATTTCTTCTTATGGCCTGATGGAGCGGGCAGGACAGGCGGTGGCCGCTACGGCGCTGAAGCATTTTCCCGAAGCGTTGCGCTATGTCGTCCTCTGTGGGCCGGGCAATAATGGTGGTGACGGCTATGTCACGGCAAGAGCATTGCAAGGGAGCGGCGCGCAGGTCGTTGTCTTCAACTTCGGCGACCCGCAGGCGCTGAAGGGAGATGCAAAGGTTGCATTTGTTGCCTGTCCGCTCGGCGGTGACGATATTGAAAACTATGCCCCCAGAGCCGGCGACGTCGTCATAGACGCCATCTTCGGCGCGGGCCTGTCGCGTGCAGTTGCGGCACCCGTCGTCGCGCTCATCGATCGCGTGAACGAGGCGGGCACCCCCGTGATTGCGATAGACCTGCCGTCTGGCCTCGACGGCCTTAGCGGCAATCCACGCGGGGCCGCCTTTCGCGCAAGGCATACAGTCACCTTCATGACGCGCAAGCCGGGACATCTACTGATGCCGGGACGAGAGCTTTGCGGCGAGCTCGAGGTGTTCGACATCGGCATACCGGAACGGATCGTTCTTGGGCACGCGACCGGGCTTGTCGCGGAAAACGTGCCGGCCCAATGGCAGGCGGCCATACCCGCCTCGCGGATCGAGACGCATAAGTACAAGCGCGGCCATCTCGTTGTCTTCTCAGGTGGCGCGACCGCAACGGGTGCCGCCCGCATGGCGGCAATGGCAGGCTTGAAGGCCGGCGCAGGGCTGGTTACCATCGGCTCTCCTGAAAATGCGATGTCCGTGAATGCCGGCGTGCTGACTGCCATCATGCTGCGGCAAGTTCAGACAGAGAAGGATTTAAGAAGCTGGCTCGAGGACAAACGGCTGACGGCCTTTGTTCTGGGCCCAGGCTTCGGGGCTGGCAAAAGGGCGCGCAAATTCGTGCTGGCGCTGGCCGATCGCCACCTTGTGCTCGACGCCGATGGCATAACCTCCTTTCGCGACGATCCCGCCGAGCTTTTCGACGCTTTTAGGGATGGGCCTGCACGGCTGGTGCTGACGCCACATGAAGGAGAGTTCGGCCGTCTTTTTCCTGACATTGCAGCAGACCGCGAGCTGACGAAAGTTCAGAAGGCGCAGGCTGCTGCCATGCGTGCCAACGCCGCCGTGATCTACAAGGGTGCAGACAGCGTCATTGCCGCGCCGGATGGACGCGCGCTGATCAACGCGAACGCACCGCCGTGGCTTGCAACGGCCGGATCAGGCGACGTGCTTGCCGGCATTATCGGCGGCCTGCTGGCCCAGGGCATACCAACTTTCGAAGCAGCCGCGGCCGGCGTCTGGTTGCACGGCGAAACGGGGAAGCGGGCCGGAAAAGGTCTGACGGCGGAGGACCTCGTCGCCGATGTCGTCCCGCTATAGATCGTCATTCTGCTTTAGCAGGTCGTCCTGCTCCGGACGGACGACGACGGCTACTTGCCCAGCTTACCTTGTAGGGCAATCGCACCTTGGGGAGCATTGACCTTGCCCTCATGGATCATGAAAGCGAAGACGTCGCGTGGCTGAACGCTCACTTTCCGATCGGCGTCGATCAGCGGCAGATCATCGGGAACGCCGCCCTCTGACCAGGTCTCCAACCGCCTTGCCCAGGCCTGCAGTTCCTTAGGAGGATAGCAGGTCTTGATTTCGTCAGAGCCTTTCTGCAGGCGCGCATAGACGAAGTCGGCGGTCACGTCGGCGATCATCGGATAGTCGTGATGCTCGGCGCAAACCGGGGCTACCTTGTATTTTGCCAGCAAGGACACGAATTCCGGCACCTTGAAGCTGTCATGCCTGACTTCGACGACGTGGCGCAACGGCAGCCCATCCTGCTTTTCCGGCAGCAATTTCAGGAAAGCCTCGAAATCCTCCGGGTCGAATTTCTTGGTCGGCGCGAACTGCCAGAGGAGCGGACCGAGATGATCCCCGAGTTCGCTGATACCTGAGGCCAGGAAGCGCTCCATCGATTCACCGGCTTCGGCAAGAACGCGACGGTTGGTGACGAAACGCGTCGCCTTCAGCGAAAAAACGAAACCATCGGGAACGTCTGAACTCCATTTGGCAAAAGTCGCTGGCTTCTGTGTGCTGTAATAGGTGCCGTTGACCTCGATCACCTTCAGCTGACGGCTAGCAAAATGGAGCTCGTCCTTCTGTTTGAGGTCGTCAGGAAAAAAAGTCCCCCGCCAAGGCTCGAACGTCCAGCCGCCAATGCCTGTTCGGATAGTCCCGGTTCTGGTCATGCATCCTCCATCGACATTAGTTCCCGTGATGACCGTGCCATCCCGCAGTTGGCACTCCGCGATCAAAAAATAAGCCGTGGGGCCACATCACTCCGCCGCTGCAACTTCTCTCTTTACCGGACGCCGTTCCAACAGCTCCTTCAGGAACTGGCCGGTATAGGACCGCTTTTCCCTAACGATCGCCTCGGGCGTGCCGGAGGCAACAATCTCACCGCCGCCATCGCCGCCCTCCGGACCGAAATCGAGAACCCAGTCGGCGGTCTTGATGACCTCGAGATTATGTTCGATGACGACCACAGAGTTTCCTTGATTGACCAGCTCGTGCAGCATCTCCAAGAGCTTGGCCACGTCGTGGAAGTGCAGTCCGGTGGTCGGTTCGTCGAGGATATAGAGTGTTCGGCCGGTCGAGCGTTTCGACAGTTCTTTGGCTAGCTTGACGCGCTGCGCCTCGCCACCCGAAAGCGTATTGGCCTGTTGCCCGACCTTGATATATCCAAGACCGACGTCCTTCAGCGATTGCAGCTTGTCACGCACTGCCGGAACGGCGGCGAAGAAATCGACGCCTTCTTCAACCGTCATGTCGAGCACATCGGCGATCGACTTTGTCTTGAACGTAACGTCGAGCGTTTCCCTGTTGTACCGCTTGCCGTGGCAGACGTCGCAGGTGACGTAGACGTCGGGCAGAAAATGCATCTCGATCTTGATGACGCCGTCGCCCTGGCAGGCTTCGCAGCGGCCGCCCTTGACGTTGAACGAGAAGCGGCCGGGCTGATAGCCCCGCGCTTTTGCCTCCGGCAGCCCCGAAAACCAGTCGCGGATCGGCGTGAACGCGCCAGTATAGGTTGCCGGATTGGAGCGCGGGGTGCGGCCGATCGGCGACTGATCGATGTCGATCACCTTGTCGATATGCTCGAAGCCATCGATGCGATCATGATCCGCCGGATTTTCGCGCGCGCCCATGACGCGGCGTGCGGCGGATTTATAAAGCGTCTCGACAAGGAAGGTCGATTTGCCGCCGCCAGAAACCCCTGTCACCGCAGTGAAAACGCCAAGGGGGATGGAGGCGGTCACATTCTTCAGATTGTTGCCGCGGGCGCCGACGATCCTGATTTCCTTGCCCTTCTTTGGCTTGCGCCGCTCGGAAGGCACCGGAACGCCCAGTTCGCCGGATAGATATTTTCCTGTCAGCGACTTCGGGTTCGCCATGATCTCCTGCGGCGTGCCATGCGCCACGATGTGGCCACCGTGGACGCCTGCTGCCGGGCCAATATCGACCACATCGTCGGCGGACATGATTGCATCCTCGTCATGCTCGACAACGATGACCGTATTACCGATGTCGCGCAGATGCTTCAGCGTTTCCAGAAGCCGGGCGTTGTCGCGTTGGTGCAGGCCGATCGATGGTTCGTCCAGCACATAGAGAACGCCGGTCAGGCCCGAACCGATTTGCGATGCCAAACGGATGCGCTGGCTTTCGCCGCCGGAAAGCGTGCCGGAATTGCGCGAGAGGCTGAGATATTCGAGCCCGACGTCGTTGAGGAAACGCAAGCGGTCCCGGATCTCCTTCAAGATGCGAACCGCGATCTCGTTCTGCTTCGACGTAAAGGACGCAGGCAGGGTCTCGAACCAATCGCGGGCAACACGGATCGACATTTCCGATACCTGGCCGATGTGCAGCGTGTCGATCTTGACCGCAAGCGCCTCCGGCTTCAGGCGATAGCCGTTGCAAGCTGGGCAAGGCGCTGCCGACATATAGCGCTCGATCTCCTCGCGCGCCCAAGCCGAATCCGTTTCCTTCCAACGGCGCTCGAGGTTGGGAACAATGCCCTCGAAGTTCTTGTGAGTGGTATAGGACCGTGCACCGTCGGCATAGTGGAACTCGATCTTGTCCTCGGTGCCATGCAGGATAACGGTCTTGGCTTCCTCCGGCAGGTCGTTCCAGCGGGCGCCGAGCTTGAAGCCGTAATGCTTGCCGAGCGCTTCCAGCGTCTGGTTATAGTAGGGGGACGTCGACTTTGCCCAGGGCGCAATCGCGCCGTCGCGCAAGGTCCGCTCGTGTTCCGGGACAATGAGGTCGGGGTCGATCTTCTGCAGCGATCCAAGCCCGTCGCAGGAAGGGCAGGCGCCCGACGGATTGTTGAACGAGAACAGCCTTGGCTCGATCTCGGGAATGGTGAAGCCCGAAACCGGGCAGGCGAACTTCTCCGAGAAGAGCACGCGCTCATGCGTCTCGTTCAGGGATTTGTTGGCCGAACCACCGGCGGAGGTCTCTTCGGGTGGCAGCGGCTTGTCTGCGAATTCCGCCACCGCAAGTCCGTCAGCCAGGCGAAGGCTGGTCTCAAAGCTATCGGCTAGACGGGCCGCGACATCGGCGCGCACGACGATGCGGTCGACCACCACATCGATGTCGTGCTTGTATTTCTTGTCGAGCGCCGGCACCTCGGCAATCTCGTAGAACTGCCCGTCGACCTTGACGCGCTGGAAGCCCTTTTTCATGAGCTCCGCCAGTTCCTTCTTGTATTCGCCCTTCCGTCCGCGCACGAGCGGCGCAAGAATATAGAGCCGGGTGCCCTCCTCGTAATCGAGAACGCGATCGACCATCTGGCTGACTGTCTGGCTCTCGATCGGCAGGCCCGTCGCCGGCGAATAGGGAACACCGACGCGCGCAAAGAGCAGGCGCATGTAGTCATGGATTTCGGTTACGGTGCCGACCGTCGAACGCGGGTTGCGCGATGTCGTCTTCTGCTCAATCGAAATTGCCGGCGACAGCCCGTCGATCTGGTCGACATCAGGCTTCTGCATCATCTCCAGGAACTGCCGGGCATAGGCCGACAGGCTCTCGACATAACGTCGCTGGCCCTCGGCATAGATCGTGTCGAAGGCAAGCGAGGATTTTCCGGAGCCGGAAAGGCCGGTCATCACGATCAGCTTGTTGCGCGGAAGATCAAGGTCGATGCCCTTGAGATTGTGCTCGCGCGCACCGCGGATGGAGATGGTCTTGAGTTCACTCATTGTTCAGCTGGGTCCCTTGTGTCAGCTCTTATTTAGTGATGCGCACCGGCGAGTCGAGACTGAAACGCCAGAAGGCGAGAGGTTTTCGATTCGGTTGACAGGATCATAGGGATAAACTAGAACAAAGAAAGAACAAAATCCTTGTGGATGAACCGCGCTTAAAGCCCAACGGCAAGTGTTCATGCGTTAAGGTGAGACATTGAATTGAAAAGCCGCTCGATGGGGCGGACATAGGGTGGTTGGTATGGCTGGTAGTGTGAACAAGGTAATTCTGATCGGAAATCTCGGGGCGGACCCGGAAATCCGCCGCACCCAGGACGGTCGTCCGATCGCCAACCTCAATATAGCGACATCCGAGACCTGGCGCGATCGTACCTCCGGCGAGCGCAAGGAAAAGACCGAGTGGCACCGCGTCGTGATCTTCAACGAAGGCCTCTGCAAGGTTGCCGAGCAGTATCTGAAGAAGGGCGCCAAGGTCTATATCGAAGGCCAATTGCAGACCCGCAAGTGGCAGGACCAGAACGGCGTCGAAAAGTATTCGACCGAGATCGTGCTGCAGGGCTTCAATTCGACGCTCACCATGCTCGACGGTCGTGGCGAAGGTGGTGGTGCAAGCGAGGGTGGACGCGGCGCTTCGCGCGGCGGCAATGATTTTGGCGGCGGCGGTGGCGGATATGGCGACGACTACGGCCAGCCCGCTTCGTCGGGTCCAAGCCGCGGTGGCAGTGGCGCCAGCGGCGGCGGAAACTTCTCGCGCGATCTCGACGACGATATTCCCTTTTGAGAGGGAGTTTGTGGTTCGAGCCTCAGAGGCGCACCGGCGCCTTTGCGTGTGGCCACAGCAGGCTTGCAGCAAGCAACGCGTAGATCAGGGCTAAGGCGACATAGACGATCCTGGTCGAGAATGATTCAGCCGCACTCCCGGGCAGGGGCGAAACGCCAAGCCCGAACAGAATCAGGAAGATCGTCAGTGCGCCCGCAAACATGCCGGCGTCTTTTGAGCGGGCGGCGGCACGACCGCCTAGCAAAAGACTGACGACAAGAAGAATGAGAAACATCGAGAACAGGCTGGGGCGAAGGGTGAGGAGCGCATAGGCGACGGAAGCGAGAACCCCTCCGAACAGGTTGACGATCACCAGCCCGGCCGCCGCTCGTGCGCTTGCCGCAACGTCGAGCTGGCCTAGAAGCGATGCCACGGTGATAGGGATGACAATGGCGGACGCCAGCTTGTCGTTCGTCAGGCAGATCGTCACCGCGGCAAGCAATATTGCCGTGTTGGCCAAGGCACGCAAATAGGATGGAACCTGCGTCGCTGGCGGTTGAGCGTCGATGCCCATCGCCGGCGGCTCGGGAATGACCGCGTAGGCAAGCCACATTAGAAGCGTACCGCTGAGGACACCCGTGACCAGGATCGACAGGATCGAGTTCGCCAGATCGCGGTTGAGGATACCGAGCAGCGGCACCATGATTGCCACGACCAGGACGAGGAAAACCGCGGGGCCACCCTTGCCACGCGACTGGACGACGAAGCAGCAAAAGTAGATCAGCGCCAGAAGCATGAGGAAGGTGGCATGCCTGTCGCCGAACGTGTTGGTGAGGACCATCATGAACACGCCGCTGACAAGGATCAGCGCGGCCATCCCGACTGTCTTGCCGAGCGGCATCGGACCGGAACTGCCGAGCAGGAACTGAGCGGCAAAAAGCGGCCCGAGAAACGGCACAATGGCGCCTGAGAAAACGGCGACGGGCAAGCCGATCGATACGGCGAGCGCGACACGCAAGCCTTTTCGCCGCTGCTCCGAAACAGCGACGCTGGACGGCGCGACGACATCCGGTCTAGCCGACATAGGTCAGTACCGACATGATGCGTATCCAAAGGGAACCCCAGGCGTTGCTTACCGGGTGCTCGCCCGTATAGATGACGACGGTCGCCTGCGACCCATATCGGACACCCTTGGGTCGGTCGCCATCCATGGACAGCCGGACCGGAAAACGTTGCGCTTCCTGGACCCATCCGCTGTCGTTGCGGATGGTTGGTAGGCCGGTACTCGGGTCCGTTGTGCCCCCAGACACGCCGAGGCCGACGCTTTCGACCTTTGCCGGAAATAGCCTTCCGGGCAGCGCGTCGAAGAGGATGTCGGCCCGGTTGCCGACGGCCACATTCTCCAGGCTGTTCTCCTTGAAGGCGGCAGAGATCCAGATCGTCCCGACGTCGATGAAGGTCATGGCCGGCTGCCCCACGGTGACGACCTTACCGATGGAGAGTTGAAGATTGGTGACGACGCCGGCCGACGGCGCACGCACCGTCGTGTGCTCCAGATCGAGCTGGGCACGCTCCAGCGCTGCAAGCGCCTCCTTGAGCTGCGGGTTGTCTTTGCCGGCGGGGCCAAGCTGTTCCTTTGCCTTGTCGAGGTCTGCCTGCGCGCCCTGAACCTTGGACTCTGCCTGATCGAACGCGGATTTCGTGGTATCGTATCTGGCTTTGGAATAGACGCCGCGCGTCACAAGCTCAGAGGCCCGTGCGTACTGCTCACGCAGGTTGTCCCGGTTCGTCTGCGCTCCGACCAGCTTGGCCTGCGCGGCGTCCACCGTCGCCGTCGACGCGCCGATCGACTGGCCGACGCTTGCAAGACCGGCTTCCGCTCCAGTGACAGCGATCTCATATCGGTTGGGGTCGATCCGGAAGAGTATCTGATCGGCATCGACACGCGCGTTGTCGGCGACGTTGACCTCGATGACGCGCCCGGCAACCTCGGGTGCTATTCCAACCACATAGGCCTGAACCTGCGCCTGCGAGGTCGACGGTGTTCGACGCTCCATGAAGATTGAGAAAACGAACAGCAACAGGGCCAGGATTACGATGATCAATGCGATCCGGCGCAATGGATTGGGAGGAGAGGCCACTATCGCTGCGGGGGCGGGGGATGCATCTTCGACCATGGACTATCCTTTTGAATTTCTCTCATTCCGGTCAGGCCTGCCACCACCGTGTCGCCGCTCCCAGAAAATGGGCCGACGGTGGACAAAACCCTAGGCGTTACCCGCGAGATTTTCGGGCGGATGGGTTCCAGCTTTCGGTTCGATATTTCCTTCAATGTTGGCAGACATTCTTCCCCCCGATATTGGTCGTCGACAAACGCTTTCGTTGCGACGGCAGCTCTAGTGGAAGCACCGCAAAATCAGATATCCCGAAACGTCACCTGAGTTGCATAAACATTATCTAATTTATGATCGAATCATATAATGGAACGCAGTATTTTTCCATTGTAATACAACAGCAGGAAGGAAGCAGGCTTAGCCGTCGGGAGATTAGATTTTCAGTGCCGCTTTGATACCATCGACAACGAATTGCGCCGCAAGCGCTGCGAGAATAACGCCCAGAAGCCTTGTAAGGATTGCTCGTCCCGTGACGCCGAGCAGGCGGTCAAGCCTTTCGGAGATCAGCAAGGCGGCAAATACCAGGCCGAGATTGACGGCGATGACGCCGATCAGCTGCATCCGGTCCACTGTTCCCGGCAAGGACCCGGCAAGCAGGATCGTCGCCGATATGGCCCCAGGCCCGGCGATCAACGGCAAGGCCAGCGGAAAGACCGCTATATTGTGGATGTGGTCCTGGGTAATTGCCACGGTGGTGGTCTTTTCCTTGCGGTCCTGGCGTTTCTCGAAAACCATCTCAAAGGCAATCCAGAAGAGCAGCAGCCCGCCGGCGATGCGGAAGGCGCCGATCGATATCCCGAGAACGTTGAGGACGCTTGCGCCGAACAGCGCGAATGCTGCGAGAATAAAGAACGCGATCAGCGAACCGCGCAGCGCCACCTGTTTGCGCTCGGCCCGATTCATGCCGGTCGTCAGGCCGAGAAAGAGCGGAGCGAGACCCGGCGGATCGACTGTGACGAGCAATGTCGTAAAGCCATTGATAAGCGTGTCGGCACTAGCCATATTTGCTCCAGAAGCCAGACTTTCGCGTCATTTCGTCCATTGTTATGCGATGAAACCGGTTTCGCAAAGCCTGCTATGCGGCGTGTTTTGCGCAGTGCCATTGAAATGTGCCATTTAAAGGCTCTAGAAGGCAAAAGCCTGTTCAAAACACGCGCCGAAATTGGCGTAAGAGCCTGCTTTCCGCTATAAATTCTGCAGTGATTCTAAAAGAGATTGTGATCTGTTTTGACTGAACAATCCCCACCCGGTGGCGGGAAATACCCGCCAGGTATCGAGCCGATCTCCATCATGGAGGAAATGCAGCGGTCTTATCTCGATTACGCGATGAGCGTTATCGTGAGCCGCGCTCTTCCCGACGTCCGCGATGGGCTCAAACCCGTTCACCGGCGCATCCTGTTCGGCATGTCCGAACTCGGCATCGACTGGAACAAGAAATACGTGAAGTGCGCCCGCGTTACCGGTGACGTGATGGGTAAGTTCCATCCGCACGGCAATTCGGCCATTTATGATGCATTGGCGCGCATGGCTCAGCCGTGGTCGCTGCGCTTGCCGCTGATCGATGGTCAGGGCAATTTTGGTTCCGTGGACGGTGATCCGCCGGCAGCCGAACGCTACACCGAATGCCGTCTGGAAAAGGCCGCGCACGCGCTGCTGGACGATCTAGACAAGGATACGGTCGACTTTCGCGAGAATTATGACGGCACGCTTAGCGAGCCCGTCGTCGTGCCGGCGAAGTTCCCGAATCTGCTGGTCAACGGCGCCGGCGGCATCGCGGTCGGCATGGCCACCAACATCCCACCGCACAACCTCGTCGAAGTCATTGACGGCTGCATCGCGCTGATCAACGATCCGACGATTGAATTGCCGGACCTGATGCAGATCATTCCCGGTCCGGACTTTCCAACAGGTGCGAAGATCCTCGGGCGTGCGGGCATCCGTTCGGCTTACGAGACCGGCCGCGGCTCGGTCATCATGCGAGGCGTCGCGGCCATCGAGCCGATGCGCGGCGACCGCGAACAGATCATTATCACCGAAATTCCCTATCAGGTGAACAAGTCGACGATGATCGAGAAGATGGCAGAGCTTGTGCGCGAGAAGCGCATCGAGGGCATCTCCGATCTGCGCGACGAGTCCGATCGGCAAGGGTACCGTGTCGTCGTCGAGCTGAAGCGCGATGCCAATGCCGAAGTCATTCTGAACCAGCTTTATCGCTATACGCCGTTGCAGACGTCTTTCGGCTGCAACATGGTCGCGCTCAACGGCGGCAAGCCAGAGCAGCTGACGCTCCTCGATATGCTCCGCGCCTTCGTCTCGTTCCGCGAGGAAGTTGTTAGCCGGAGAACGAAGTACCTTTTGCGCAAGGCGCGCGACCGTGCGCATGTCTTGGTTGGCCTCGCTATCGCTGTCGCAAATATTGATGAGGTGATCCGCGTCATACGCCAGGCGCCGGATCCGCAAACGGCGCGCGAGCAATTGATGACCCGCCGCTGGCCCGCTGCGGATGTCGAAAGCCTTATCCGCCTGATCGATGATCCTCGCCATCGCATCAACGAAGACCTGACCTACAATCTGTCGGAAGAGCAGGCACGCGCCATTCTCGAGCTGCGCCTTGCCCGCCTGACGGCCCTTGGCCGGGACGAAATTGGCGACGAACTCAACAAGATCGGCGAGGAAATCAAGGATTATCTCGATATTCTATCATCCCGCGTCCGCATCCAGACCATCGTCAAGGATGAACTGACGTCTGTTCGCGACGAGTTCGGCACTCCGCGTCGCACCGAGATCGTCGATGGCGGCCTCGAAATGGACGACGAGGACCTGATCGCGCGCGAAGATATGGTCGTGACCGTTTCGCATCTTGGTTACATCAAGCGCGTGCCATTGACCGCCTACCGCGCGCAGCGTCGCGGCGGGAAGGGGCGCTCGGGCATGACGACCAGGGACGAGGATTTCGTTACCCGGCTATTCGTCGCCAACACGCACACGCCCGTCCTGTTCTTCTCTTCACGCGGGATTGTCTACAAGGAGAAGGTCTGGCGCCTGCCGATCGGCACTCCAACGGCGCGTGGCAAGGCTTTGATCAACATGCTGCCGCTTGAAAAGGGCGAGCGCATCACGACGATCATGCCGCTTCCGGAGGACGAGGAAAGCTGGGACAACCTAGACGTCATGTTCTCGACCACGCGCGGTACCGTTCGCCGCAATAAGCTGTCGGATTTCGTCCAGGTCAACCGCAACGGCAAGATCGCCATGAAGCTCGAAGAGGAGGGCGACCAGATCCTCTCCGTCGAGACCTGCACGGAAAACGACGACGTGCTGCTGACGACGGCTCTCGGACAATGCATTCGTTTCTCGGTCGATGACGTCCGCGTCTTTGCCGGCCGCAACTCTATCGGCGTACGCGGCATCAACATGGCCGATGGCGACCGGATCATCTCCATGACCATCGTTAGCCATGTCGACGCCGAACCTTGGGAACGCGCGGCCTATCTGAGGCGCGCCGCCAACGATCGACGCTTGACGACCGGCGAAGCAGAGGAGATCGCTTTGGTCGGCGAGGAAGTCACCGAAGAGGGACAACTGACCGACGAGCGTTACGAGGAGCTGAAGGCGCGCGAACAGTTCGTGTTGACGGTTTCCGAGAAGGGCTACGGCAAGCGATCGTCCTCTTACGATTTCCGCATTTCGGGCCGCGGCGGCAAGGGTATCCGCGCCACCGATACCTCGAAGACCACGGAAATCGGCGAACTTGTCGCGGCCTTCCCGGTCGATGATGGAGACCAGATCATGCTGGTCTCTGACGGCGGCCAGCTCATTCGTGTGCCGGTCGGCGGTATCCGCATCGCCAGCCGCGCGACCAAGGGCGTCACGATCTTCTCGACCGCCAAGGATGAAAAGGTCGTGTCAGTCGAGCGCATCAACGAACCGGAAGACGAGGAGGACGTCATCGAAGCTGCTGAGGCGGCGCCTGAGGGTAGTCTGCCAGAGGGCGATGTATCTAAGGATGATGCTGACGGCGAGACAGAAGCCTAACGCGGCACGGCGGATCGATGAGAGTGATAGACCGGGTGGCATTGCCGCCCGGTTTTCGTTTGAGCTTCATCAAGATAAGGCTGGGCACAAAAAAACCGGACGCGTGGGGGGAGCGCGTCCGGTTCGAAATTGCCTGAGCGCTGGATCGTCCAAACGCTACAGGGGGGGAAGGCTAGAAAGCCTTGTGATGCTTGTTCAGATGCTTCGCTTCTTCGCTTTCGCGTCGCAGCGCCGAAATGGTGGAAGCCACGGACACGATGAACATGATGCTGATGATAGCTGTAAGCACTGTCAAAATCGTGAACATGGTCTTCATCCTTTACTGAATACGCGTTCAGATCCTCAGTATTGGCTGGCCACGAAGGGCCGTGCCGAGGCAAACGGACCATAAACCTTCGCCGGATCAACCTTTTGATCATAGAGTGCAAATGTGGCTGCAAGCATGCCCGAGATCATCATCATCCAAACTATGTTAATCATGGTGACCTTATTGGACATATGCTTTTCCTCTTCAACACAATCTGCATTGCTATGGTTCGATCTGATAACGCATCCGAAAAAGATTGGTTCCGCCGGATGTTCAACCGATGTTTACCAACGCCACCCTGAAGCGACCTTGAATGGCTCGTTCATCTGGCGTTCAGGTTTCTCTGCGCGTCGCGAAGCCGCGCGACAACGTCTTTCGCAAGGTCCGGCTCCGGCGGCCGGGGGAATGAGATCCACTCGATCTCGTAGTGCTTGGAGACTTCGTGAAGGATCATCTCCAGAGCAAAGGACCCGATGATGGCGGTAGCGAGAACAAGGACGAGCATTGCCGGATTTCCAATCGGTGGGTCCACATCTAGCCGGATGGCTTGGCTTGCGTTGCCCCAATAGAGCACCGTGAAGTTGAAGGCGCCTTGAATGAGGCGTTCATCCGCGGTTCAGCACCTGGCCCCGGACGGCAGCAAATAACTTGCGAGCCGGCCACATCCGTGACAAAAGGCGTCCAAACAACCCGGCCGGTAGCGCATGACGACAGCCTTTTATCCCGGATCCTTCGACCCGATGACAAACGGACATCTGGATGTTCTCGTCCAGGCGTTGAATATCGCGTCGACGGTCATCGTTGCGATTGGTGTTCACCCGGGCAAGACGCCGTTGTTCTCCTTTGAGGAGAGGGCGGAATTGATCCGCCAGTCGCTCGCTTCCGCCTTGCCGCGTAAGATCGACAGTATTTCTGTTGTCGCGTTCGACAATCTCGTGGTTGACGCTGCCCGCGCCCACAACGCGACCCTGCTCGTTCGCGGCCTGAGGGACGGAACCGACCTCGACTACGAAATGCAGATGGCCGGCATGAACCGACAGATGGCGCCCGATATCCAGACCCTGTTTCTGCCCGCAGGCACCGCGTCGCGGCCAATAACAGCCACATTGGTGCGGCAGATCGCTTCGATGGGCGGCGATATAAGCGCCTTCGTGCCCGCTGCCGTCCTTGAAGCCCTGAAGGCCAAATCGAAGGCCTGACGCATGATCCCGTTTTTCGGACAATGTTACGGCAAATCAAACGCCAAAAACGATCTTTCTAAATGGAGCATCCCATGAAATTCATTCATATCGCGTTTGCAGGGCTTCTTTGCCTTGCAGCCTTTGCCGGCGGCGCCTTTGCTGCAGCCGACGACAATGACATCACCATCCAGTTGAAGGATGGCCTGGTTGTGATCCAGCTGATGCCTGAAGTCGCGCCGAAGCATGTTGCACAGATCAAGACGCTGATCGCCAAGGGCGCCTACGATAACGTTGCCTTCCACCGTGTCATCGAAGGCTTCATGGCCCAGACCGGCGACGTGAAATTCGGCAACCTCAACAAAGGCTATGACGCTAACCAGGCGGGCATGGGCGGTTCGGACCTTCCGGACCTTCCGGCTGAGTTCTCCAAGGTCCCCTTTACGCGTGGCACCGTCGGAATGGCCCGCTCACAGGACCCGAATTCGGCGAATTCGCAGTTCTTCATCATGTTCGGCGACGGCGCCTTCCTGAATGGCCAGTACACGGTGGTCGGCAAGGTCGTTTCCGGCATGGAACTGGTCGACAAGATCAAGCGCGGCGAGGGCGAAAGCGGCTCAGTCAAAAGTCCTGACCGGATGATCAAGGTCACCCTGGGCAAGAAATAAGTTTCAAAATAGGAGAAGAACAATGGCCGAGATCAAGGACCCCGAAAACACCATCATCCTCGAGACCACCAAGGGCAAGGTCGTCATCCAGATGCTGCCGCAGGTAGCACCAGAGCATGTTGCCCGAATCAAGGAACTCGCTCGCGAGAAGGCCTATGATGGTGTGGTTTTCCATCGCGTCATCAACGATTTCATGGCGCAGACCGGCGACGTTCAGTATGGCAAGCAGGGTGGCGAGCACTTCAACCCGGCTCGTGCTGGCATGGGCGGCTCTTCCAAGCCGGACCTGAAGGCGGAATTCTCCGCCACGACCCACAGCCGCGGCACGTGCTCTATGGCGCGCTCGCAGAACCCGAATTCGGCCAATTCGCAGTTCTTCATCTGCTTTGCCGATTCACCTTGGCTGAACAAGCAGTACAGCGTTTGGGGCCAAGTCATCGAAGGCATGGATAACGTCGACAAGATCAAGAAGGGCGAGCCCGTCAAGGATCCGGATTCGATCGTCACCATGCGGGTTGCCGCCGACGTCTGATCTTTACTGCCCTCTCAAGCCCGCCCTTCGTGCTTTCCGCGCGGGGGCGGGTTTCGCTTTGTTTGAGATTACCGAATGCGTGTTGACCTTTTCGATTTCGACTTGCCCGACGAGCTTATTGCGCTGCGCCCTGCCGAGCCGCGCGATAGCGCACGCCTGCTGGTGGTCGATCCAAACGCGATCCCTGAACTCAGCGATTACAAGGTTCAGGACCTTCCTTCCTTCCTCAGACCCGGCGACGCCGTCGTCTTCAACGACACGCGCGTGATCCCGGCGCAGCTCGAAGGCAGCAGGCACAGGGACGGAGCACCGGGCCAGCAGGTCTCGGCAACGCTTCACATGCGCGTTGCCCCCGACCGTTGGAAAGCTTTCGCCAAACCGGGCAAACGCATCAAGATCGGCGACCGCATTCAATTCGGCCATAGTGAGACGGCGTGCATGCTCAGCGCGCTCGACGCGACTGTGGAAGAAAAAGGCGACGCCGGCGAAATCACGCTGCATTTCGATCTTTCGGGACCCTCGCTAGACGAGGCGATCGCCGCGGTCGGTCATATCCCTCTGCCGCCCTATATCGCTGCCAAGCGGCCGGAAGACGAGCGCGACCGTGCTGACTACCAGACAATCTATGCCCGCGAAGAGGGCGCGGTAGCAGCGCCCACGGCCGGCCTGCATTTCACCCCCGGATTGTTCGAACAACTTGATAGGTTGGGGGTCGAAAGACATTTCGTCACGCTGCATGTTGGCGCCGGCACCTTTCTGCCCGTCAAGGCCGACGATACCGACGACCACAAGATGCATCTCGAGATCGGCCATGTCAGCGCCGACGCGGCCGCCAGCCTCAATGCCGTCAAGGCGAGGGGCGGGCGCATCGTCTGCGTCGGTACCACCTCGCTTCGCCTGATCGAGAGTGCCGCGTCAGACGAGGGCCGCATCAAGGCATGGTCCGGCCCGACAGGCATCTTCATCACTCCCGGATATCGCTTCAAGGCGGTGGACGTGCTGATGACGAACTTCCACCTGCCGCGATCGACCTTGTTCATGCTGGTATCGGCCTTTGCGGGCTTTGAGACCATGCACAGGGCCTATCAACATGCGATAGAAACCGGCTATCGGTTTTATTCCTACGGCGATGCCAGCCTCCTGTTTCGACAGGCTCTTTTTCCAGGACAGACCAGATGAGCGAGACGTTCCAGTTCAATTTGAAAAAGACCGACAGCGGGGCACGTCTCGGCGAAGTCACCATGCCGCGCGGCTCGATCCGTACTCCGGCCTTTATGCCGGTCGGCACGGTCGGCACCGTGAAGGCCATGTACCTCGATCAGGTCCGCGAGACGGGCGCCGATATCATTCTCGGCAATACCTATCACTTGATGCTGCGCCCGGGGCCGGAGCGCGTTGCACGCCTTGGCGGTTTGCATGAGCTGATCCGCTGGCCGTGGCCGATCCTCACGGATTCCGGTGGCTTTCAGGTCATGTCGCTTTCCGGGTTGCGGAAGCTTGACGAAAAGGGCGTGACCTTCAAGTCGCATGTGGATGGCAGCCTGCACCACATGTCGCCAGAGCGCTCCATCGAAATCCAGGGGATGCTGGGCTCCGACATCCAGATGCAGCTCGACGAATGCGTGGCACTGCCGGCTGAACGCAAGGAAATCGAGCGCGCAATGGAGATGTCGTTGCGCTGGGCGGAGCGCTGCAAGGTCGCATTCGGAAACCAGCCCGGCAAGGCGATGTTCGGCATCGTCCAGGGCGGCGATATGCCGGATTTGCGCGTGCGTTCTGCCGAGGCGCTGACGCAGCTTGATCTCAAGGGTTACGCGGTCGGCGGCCTTGCCGTCGGCGAGCCGCAGGATGTCATGCTGAAGATGCTTGATATAACCCTGCCGGCACTGCCCTCAGACCGCCCGCGCTATCTGATGGGCGTCGGCACGCCGGACGATATTCTGAAATCGGTTGCCCGCGGCATAGACATGTTCGACTGCGTGATGCCGACCCGCTCGGGTCGCCATGGCCTCGCTTTCACACGACGCGGCAAAGTTAATATTCGCAATGCGCGCCACGCGGAAGACATGCGGCCATTGGACGATCAGTCCAACTGCCCGGCCTCGCGCGACTATTCCCGCGCCTATCTGCACCATCTGGTCCGCTCCAACGAAGCGCTCGGCGGCATGCTGCTGTCGTGGCACAATCTGGCATACTATCAGGAATTGATGCAGGGCATCCGCAAGGCCATCGCCGAGGAGCGCTTTGCGGATTTCATGGCAGAAACACAGGTGACTTGGGCACGGGGCGACCTCGAACCCGTCTGACGATCAAATGATCTTCAGATGCCCTGACTTGCAGCGTTGGGAACGATCTGGACGCCGTTGATCTTGTAGCTGCCGTCCGGCTGCCGCGTGACCTGGTATATCGCCGACCAATCCTTGCCGTCGCTGCCGGTAATCAGCACTTCCTGGTAGATCGTGGCGCCGTCATCGATCGACTTGCTGCGGCCGAAGGCGTAATTGCCAGGATGATAGACCGGCTCGTAGCTCTTCTTCACCATGGCAAAGAAGGCCTCCTTGTCCGGAAACAGCGCCTTGATCCCCGGAGCGGCAAATGAATAGGCCGCGTCCGCATCGTCATGCAGAAATGCCTGTATCTGCTTCTGGATTGTCGCCTGGGTCGCCTGCAACGGGTCCTCAGCCTGAACAGACAAGAGGGAAGCCAGTAATGCCAGGCAGGCGATAAGAGCGGCGGAGAAAGCACGCATGTTAGAACCCTCGAAAACAGATAGAGGATAGCGCGCTTTTCCCGCTTGGGAAGGGATTAAGCCCTCGGCTCAACGCCAACGTCTGAAGAGCGCGCTGGCATTCACTCCGCCGAAGCCGAACCCGTTGGAAATCGCATATTCCATCGCCATTGGTCGCGCCTCCGCACCGACGAGATCGATGCCTTCCGAAGCCGCGTCCGGTTCGAGCAGATTGCGGCTCGGCGGCGCGATCTGGTCTCGCAATGCCATGATGGTGAACACAGCCTCCAGACCGCCTGCGGCACCGAGCAGATGCCCTGTTGCGGACTTGGTGGCGCTGACCGCGATACCACGTTCGCGGCCGAACACGGTCTTGATCGCCTCCATCTCGCCACGATCCCCGACCGGCGTCGATGTTGCATGGGCGTTGAGATGCTGCACCTCGCCCGGCGAGATGCCTGCTTGCGCCAGTGCTGCCTGCATGGCGCGGCGCGCGCCGTCGCCATCCTCCGGACCGGCCGTCATATGGTATGCGTCGGCGGCGGTGCCATAGCCGACCAGTTCGGCCAGTGGCGCCGCTCCGCGGGCAAGCGCATGTTCCAAGGTCTCGATGACGAGCATTCCCGCACCTTCACCCATGACGAAGCCGTCGCGTTCGGCGTCGAAGGGGCGGGACGCCTCCTCGGGGCGATTGCTAAAGCCGGTCGAAAGCGCGCGGGCAGCGGCAAAGCCGCCAAGGCTGACCTTGTCGATGCAGGCCTCGGCGCCGCCGCAGATCGCCACATCGGCCTCGCCGGATCGGATCAGCCTCGCCGCGTCGCCGATTGCCTGGACGCTTGCGGCACATGCAGTGACCGGCGCGCCGAGCGGGCCCTTGTAGCCGTGGCGGATGCTCACTTGTCCGGCGGCGAGATTGACGAGGAAGGAGGGCACGATGAAGGGCGAAAGCCTGCGCGGGCCTCGGGTTTCGACGGTCCGCACCGCCTCGGCAATGGCAGGGAACCCACCGATGCCGGAGGCAATGACGGTCGCCGTCCGTTCCAGATCGCGGGCTTCGGTTGGGGCCCATCCCGATTGTTTGATCGCTTCCTCTGCCGCTGCCATCGCAAAGAGGATGAACCGGTCCATCTTCTTCTGGTCCTTGACGGGAACGAAGCGGTCGACATCAAAGCCGGCCTCAGCGTCTTCGGCAATGTCCGGAACAATGCCGCCAACCTTTGCAGCGAGATCGCCGACGACCTCTTCCGGCAGCAGACGCAGCCCGGATCGACCTTCGATGAGCCGCTTCCAACTTGCGTTTACGCCGACGCCGAGGGGCGACACGACGCCCATTCCGGTTACCACAATGCGATCCATGTCATCCTCCTTTGCGATCAGGCATCGATGCCCATATACCAGGCCCGCATATGCGCGATCCGTTCGCGCACGGCGTCATTGGCCGCAGGCCCGGCAAGTAAGGTTGTGTTTTCGGGTGTCAGCGCTTCGCCGGTCAAAACATCCGTGACAGCAACTCTTCGCTCCTTGCCGGAATTGGAATCGCCGAGCAGCATGGCGACCTCCTCCGTCGGAATGTGCCGCAGTCCCCAATAAAACAGAGACATCAGAACGGGAAAGAAGTCGCGACCCTTGGCGGTCAGCACATATTCGTAACGCGGCGGACGCTGCTGATAGCAGCGCCGCTCGAACAAGCCTTCGCTCGTCAGATGTTTCAAGCGACGCGTCAGGATATTCGGAGCGATCCCGAGGCTCTTTTGAAATTCGTCGAACCGCGTCAGTCCCTGGAAGGCGTCCCGAAGGATCAATATGCTCCACCAATCGCCGACGCTTTCAAGCGCGCGGGCGGCAGGGCATTGCAAGGTACTGAAGCTGGTGCGTTGCATGGCTCACGGAATAGCATCAGTTACTAGCATTATACAAGTCACTTCGGGAAACGAAAATGTGATGCCTGTAGCCTTCGAGCAACTGGGGCGGAAAATGGCTAATATTCATGATATTACGCATGGATGCGAATCTGGTCTCTGAGGAGAAACTCAGGCAACCAAAGCGGCTACGTCCGCGATTCTGAAGTGGTGGATGCGCCCAGCTCGTCGTCAGGAATGTCGTCGAACGAGGAGTAGTTCAGATTGTAGAGCTTTGAATAAAGCTTGCCATTGGCCATCAGCGCCGCGTGATTGCCGCTCTCCACCACCTGGCCATTTTGAAGCACGATGATCCGGTCGGCCTCGCGAATGGTGGCAAGGCGATGAGCGATGACGAGCCCGGTGCGGTTTTCAAGCAGCTTCACCAGCGCTTTCTGAATGAGCATTTCTGTGTAGCTGTCGATGTTGGCCGTCGCTTCGTCGAGCACGAGGATCTTGGCGTCGGCAACAAGCGCGCGGGCGAAGCTGACAAGCTGGCGCTGTCCGATCGAGAGGCCGCCGCCGCGCTCGCCGAGAACGGTCTCATATCCCTCTGATAGACACATGATGAACTCGTGCGCACCGACGGCCTTTGCCGCATCGATCACATCGTCGCGCGTGGCATCCGCCTTGTTGTAGCGAATATTCTCGAGAACGGTTCCGGTAAACAGAAATGGCTCCTGAAGGACCATAGCGATCTGTCGGCCAAGCGAATCCTGCGTTAGGTCGCGCACATCGTGGCCGCCTACGAGCACCTGGCCGTGTTGCACGTCATAGAAGCGGTGGATGAGCGCCATCGAGCTCGATTTGCCCGAGCCAGTCGGCCCGATAAGCGCAACGGTCTCGCCCGGATTGACCCGGAAGCTCACATGCTTCAGGACGGGATGCTTCGGATTGTAGCCGAAGACCACGTCGCGCAATTCGACCGAGCCATCCATATCGGAGCCAAGGACCTTGGCGCCGACGGCGTCCTTCACATCAATTGGCACATCCAGAACATCGGTGAGCCGTTGACCGGACGCCATGGCGCGCTGCATCACCGAATACTGCATCGTCAGCGAACGGATCGGGTCGAAGAAGCGCTGGATATAGAACAGGAACGCGACCATGACGCCGACGTCGAGCCGCTGGTCGAGCACCCGGGACCCGCCGATGACGATGACGACCGCCATTGCAAGACCGGTGAGAGTATCGACGATCGGCACCATTACCTGCGCATATTTCGCAGCTGTCAGGTGAGCGCGAAGATTTGCGTGGGCCTTGTCGTCAAACAGCGTAAAATTGACGCTCTGCCGGTCCATGCCCTGAACGGCTCGCACACCGTGGATCGCCTCTGCCAGCGCACCGCTTGTGATCGAATTGGTCTCATGCGCGGCCATGAATGCGGTCCGTGCCCGCGGCAGCCAGAACAGCCGGACAACGAAGAGGATCGGCATGACCGACAAGGTCAGCAGGCCGAGCCGCACATCCAGCCAGAGCATGACCACGACAATGCCGAACAGGAGCGCGATGTCGCCGACCGACAACACGGATGTTTCAAGGAACTCCTGCATCGAATTGACGTCGCCCTGCAGCCGCGACATCAGCCGGCCGACTTCGGTCTTGTCCATGAACGACAGCGAGACGCGCTGCAGATGGACGAACATCGCCTTGCGGATATCGAAGAGCACTTCCTCGGCGACATTGCCGACGACGGTTTCCTGCACGTAACTCGCGCCGTAATTGACAAGGATGGTGATGCCAAATCCGACGATCGCGAAGGTGAGGGCAGAGTGGTCGATTCCGCCGGGGGCCATGCCATGGTCGATCGCATAGCGGATCAATAGCGGAATGATGATCTGCGAGGCGGTAAACAGCAGGACTGCGACGACGGCGATATACATCTGGCGGCGATACGGGCGTATGAAATGCGAGATGCGCTTGAGGACGTTTGTATCGAACACCTTGCCGAAAACTTCCTCTTCGACGCGATGCGATCCGACGACGGCACGAGGAGGGCGGCGGCCATCTTCGCGAACATCGTTGCGTTCGGTCTCGATTTCCTCCGCCATCACAGTGCCTCCCGTCTCTTGGCCGGGATATCGTCGCCGGGCCTGACCTGCAGGTCGTAAAGCGCCTTGTAACGACCGCCGGCGGCAAGCAGCGCCTCATGTGTCCCGCGTTCGACGATCTCGCCGTCCTCAACGAACAATATCTGGTCTGCATGCATCAGCGAGCTCAGACGATGGGCAACGACGATTGTGACGCGATCCCGGGCATAGCGCCGCATGGCGCTGCGGATGCGCTGCTCGGTTGCCGCGTCGATCGCCGCCGTGGAGTCGTCGAAGATCATCACGGCCGGTTTCAGCATCAGAGTTCGGGCAATCGAAAGCCGCTGCCGCTGGCCGCCGGAAAGGGAGACGCCGCGCTCGCCGACGACTGTCGTGTAGCCCATCGGCAGGCCGAGCACGTAGTTGTGGAGCTGGGCAGATTCCGCCGCCCGCTCGATGCGAGGCTCCTTGGCCCACGGGTCGCCATAGGCGATGTTGTTCTCAATGGTCGTCGTGAACAGGAACGAATCCTGCTGCACGACCGCCACCGCATGCCGCAGCGACTTGAGCGTCACCTTGCCGATATCCTGCCCGTCCATCGTGATGCGCCCTGACGTGGCGTCATAGAAGCGTGGGATGAGATGGGCGATGGTTGATTTGCCGCTGCCGGGTGGCCCGACGAAACCGATCGTTTCGCCACGGCGAGCCTCGAAGCTTATACGTTTTAGCACCGATCGATTTTCCGCGCCGGGATAGGCGAAAGTCACGTCCTCAAAGCGCAAAGTGCCATTCGAGACTTTCAACGGCTGGGCATCTGGCGCGTCCTTGATTGCGATGTCGAGATCGAGCAATCCGAACAGCCGCGACCCGCAGGTCGAGGCGCGGGCAAAGGCGTTGACCATCAGCCCGAGCTGGCGAACCGGCATCTGCAGGATCGTCATGAAAGTCAGGAACGAGGCGAGGGTGCCGACCGTAATCTCGCCGGCAATCACCTTGTTGCCGCCAACCCATAGAACCAGCCCCATGGCGGCGAAGAAGGAGAGGGTCATCGCGCTGGTGTTTATTACCCGAATGCCCACGCGCCGGTGTGACAGCTCCAGCGCACTCTGCGAGGCCCGCTCGAATTTCAGGACTTCGTGGGCCTGGGCCGCAAAAGCCCTGACGACGCGAATGCCACCGAGATTTTCTTCCATGACGCGGGTCAGCACCGAAAGCCGCTCCTGAAGTTCAAGCCAGGTGGCACGCAGTCGCAGCTGCGTCATAGAGGATCGCCAGGCAACAAAAGGCACGAAGCTGAGCGCCAGCAAGCCGAGAACGACGTCAGTCGACAGCAGCATATATGCGCCGATACCGATCAGGATCGTCAGCAATATCATCCGAACCAGCGCCGTCGAGAAGTACATGCGCACGCCTTCGAGATCGAGGAGGCCGATGGTGATGAGATCGCCGGAATGGATGCTGTCGTGAAAGCTGAAACTGAGCTGCTGGATCTTCTCATAGCAGGCAAGCCGCAGCTCGTAGCCCATGTGATGGCCGACCGATTCGCTGAAATAGTTCTGCACCATCGTGAAGAGGCCGCGCAGGACGCTGATAAAGAGAAGGGTGATGGCCGTCGTCCAAAGAGCGCTCTCGGCCACCTGGCCCGCAGCACCTCCGGCAAATGCCGTCTGCGTCTGGTCGACCGCCCGGCCGAGCATCCGCGGGATCATCAGCTGCAACGTTGCAGCTATGAGAGTCGACCCGATCGCAAGGCTCGTTTGCCAGGGATGACGCCAGGTCATGTGAGTGATGCGAACGATGGTTGAAAGGCCGCGACCCCAGCCTGCCGCGGTCACGTGCGCCAACGAAGCCGATTGCCTCGCCGCGTTTCTGGATGAATCGCTGCTCACGGTGATTTCCAAGCAATATTTGAACGAAGCGGACCCGCAACTCGGGTCGGATCGCAGAAAAATCGGTGTCCTTCACAGTTCGCCGATTCCGGTGCGTCATTCAAGAGTCAAAAGTCTATTCGGCGAAATTCCGGTTGAAAGGGAGGGCATGGATTGTGTCCGTTCGATCAAACCATGTCGCCGCACCCGCCGGCTCAAGGATAAAGTCCACGCGTCAAGAATAATTTCGGCTGGCGCGATGCATCGCCGGGCGCCGGGACGTCCTACTCCACGTCGCTATCACAAAGGAGCCCGCGATGATCAATTTGTCCAATACCCCGGTTACCCTCATCGGCGCCAGCCGCGGTCTCGGCCGCGTCCTGGCCGAAACTTTCCATCGTCTCGGCGCACAGGTGCTGGTCGTGGCGCGAGGGCAGGCCGACCTCGGCGCCTTGGCGCGCGACCTTCCGGGCGTGGCAGTACTGGCGTGCGACGCCTCCGCTGATGATGCGCCGCAGCGCGTGTTCGCCGTTCAGGTGCCGCGCATCCTGATCCTGTGCGGCGGCGCCATGCCGCCATGCCGCCCGTTCCCGGAGATCGACTGGGAGGAGTTCAGCGGCAATTGGAACAACGATGTGCGCATGAGCTTCCATTTTTTGCAGGCGGCGTTGAAGCGATCCCTGCCGCCAGCTGCGACCGTCGTCACGATCACCAGCGGTGCCGTGCGCCAGGGGTCGCCGATTTCCGGTGGTTATGCCGGCGCCAAGCAGATGCAGATCTTCATGACCGGCTATGCCCAGAAGGCGGCCGATCGCGCTGGCCTTAATCTGCGGTTCCTCTCGCTGGCCCCTGCGCGCCTCATGCCGCAGACAGACATCGGAGCGGCAGGAGTAAAAGGCTATGCCGCCTATAACGGCACCAGCGAAGCCGCGTTCCTCGAGGTCATGGGGAAGGGACAAACGCCCCAGCAGGTTGCAGACGCAGTGCTCAACCTGATCGGAGAGGCGCCTGCCGGCGGCAATTTTATCGTTTCCCCGGATGGCGTGGCGGCGCTAAACTGATGCGGATGGAGATTTCGATCGCAGTTCCCGATCCTTTCGGCACGCCCGACGCATCAAGCGCCTTTTCCGCCTTGGCCGACGCCATGCACGGCGAGCTGAAGCGCCATTGCTATCGTATGATGGGTGGCGTGCAGGATGCCGAGGACTGTGTGCAGGAGACCCTTCTGCGTGGCTGGCGCGAATTCGCCAGCCTGCGCGACGGTGGGGCCGGGCGGTCGTGGCTTTACAGCATCGCTACGCGCGTCTGCCTCGACGCCCTTCGCACGCGTCGGCGCCGGCAGACCCTGTTCGGTCCCAGCCTCGATGAGGTCGAGCCGGGGACGGAGCCGTGGGTCGAACCATGGCCGGGTGGAGTTCCGCCGTCCGGCCCTGAGCGCGGGCAAGACATCCGGTTGGCCTTCGTGTCGCTGCTGCACGGGCTGCCGCCGCGCGGCCGAGCCCTGCTGCTGCTGCACGATGGCGTGGGCATGACTGCATCGGAGGCGGCGGCCGCGCTCGGCATCAGCGTAGCCGCCGCGCGAAGCGCCTTGCAGCGGGCGCGGATCGCGCTACCACTGAAAGGCGTGGTGGCATCGGGTGACGTCCCGATAGAAGCCTACGTCAACGCGTGGAACGCGGGCGATGTCGCCGCGCTGATCGGCCTGTTGCATAGGGATATAGTCCTAACCATGCCGCCTTGGCATCGCACGTTCCTCGGCCGCGACGAGGTGGCGCGCTTCATGACGGGCGTCTGGCCGCGCTATGACGGTTTCCGCGCCATCCCGGTCATCGCCAACGGGCAGCAGGCGGCAGCCGTCTATACGCGCCGCAACGATGCGCATTATCTGCCACATTCCCTGCATGTCCTGGCAGGTGGCGGGCAGGTCCGCGAAATCGTTCTCTATGCACCGCCGCTGGCCGCGAGCCTGTTTTCGGCCTTTGGTCTGCCACCGACGGTTTGATATCAAGCACGACGCAATGATGTTGAGCGCAGATAGATTTCAAGTTGCGCACGGTGCAGAGATCAGTGGGCACCGTGCCGCTTACCGCGGGAGAGTGGCGCTTCCGTTCCTCCTACAACCCCTCTACACATTGTGGCGGGGAAGTTGGAATGTCCGCCTTTGTGCAAAATAGAAATGTCACTTTGGGCGCGTCTTCGGCCATGTAGAAATGCGACACTCGACATGTCCACTTGCGCTGAGGCAAGCCCCCGACCGGACCGGCTGAGCCGGGTTGCAAGGGAAGGGAGGGGGCGGTTGAGACGCTCCTCTTCGACTTTAGCTTTAAGACGATCCGATCGGTCATTCACTCGGCAGCTTGCTGCCGCAACAGGGCCTTCTCACGTCGCGCAATGACCGCCGGATCGTTCATGTAATCCGTGCGTCTTCCGGGTTTGCGACCTGTCGGCTTGTAG